>NZ_JBSWXU010000051.1:0-31734 GCF_056160785.1 Mycobacterium sp. ABE4_509
GCGCGGGACGCCGCGACGCTCTCGCGGGCGTACGCCGCCGCCGAGGAGCTGGTGGCCACCGCCGAGGCCGAGGCCAGGGCGCTCACCGAGGACCGCAACGAGGTCGAGGCCGAGGAGTTGCGCACGGCGCTGGGGGCCGGCGGCACGGGCAAGGGGACGGCCGCGATGATGCGCGGGGCGACGGGCGCGATCAAGGAGCTCGAACGCCGGCAGAAGTCCCGGCACACCCGCGCCTCTCGCGATGCCCTCGACCGGGCCCTGATCGATCTGGCGACGTACTTCCGCGACGCGCTGCTGGTGGCCTCAGGGGCCGGTGAGATCGCACCGAACCATCCGGACATGCGCGAGAAGATCGCCGCACTGGCCGCCCACGCTCCGGCGGACAAGCTGCTGCGCTGTATGGAGGCGGTCCTGGAGTGCCGGGAGGCGTTGGCGGTCAACGTCAAGCCGAAGTTCGCCGTCGACGCGATGGTCGGAACCATCGGGCAGGCGTTGCGCAGCTGACTCCGGCAGGGGCTGCAACTTTGGACGTCGGTGGCCGCTGCCGTAGACTCAGGCCGCCGCCGGTGCCGGTCTCCGGTGGCAGGCCGCCTTAGCTCAGTCGGCAGAGCGATTCACTCGTAATGAATAGGTCGGGGGTTCGATTCCCCCAGGCGGCTCCATTTTTTCGGGTAGGGAGCCTGGTGCTTGGCAGCAGGTGCGCGGCGGAGGACGTTCCGCTCGTTATGCATCTTTATAAAAACCGCTGGATTAGCGAAAGTTATAAGGAAGTATAGGGCGGTGGCCCAGCAGCGCAGCCCGTACACACCGGGCTCCATCGCACGCCATCTGCCGGGGCGTGATGTGCACCTGAGCCGGATCAGCGTCCACCTGACCAACCTCAGCGTCTACCGGCAACTCGACGGCCGCGTGCACGTGTTCGTGGGTCCGCGCGGCGTCGGAAAGACCAGTCTGCTGCGCGTCGCCCAGCGCGAGGCGGCGCAGCGCACCTTCACCACGGTGTGGGCCACGGGCGGCGACTCGGTGTCCCTGTCGATCGACCTCGCCAACGAGTTCGACAAACTGGTCACCGCGAAGTGGACGGACGCGGCGAGGGCGGCGCTCGCCGAGACACTCACCACCGTCCGGCTCAATCTCGGGGTGGCTTCGCTGCAGCTCGCCACCGGCAAGGACACCGACAGCGCCGAGTTCCGCGGCGCGGCACGCGCCCTGCAGGAGGCGATCACCGCGGCCGCCCGCGGGGTGGTGGAGGCCGGCAGCGCGGGACTAATGGTCTTCATCGACGAACTCCAGGCCGCCGACGCCGTCGGTATCCGGGCGCTGGCCTATGCCTGGCAGCACATGCAGGCCGAGGCCCCGGACCTGCCCGCAGCGGTCTTCGCGGCCGGACTGGGACATACCCAGGACACCGTGGCCAAGGCGGTCAGCTTCGGCGAGCGATTCGAGTACCGGCACCTCAACAACCTCGACGACGACGAGGCCACCCTGGCGCTGACCGCGCCGGCCCTGGCCGTCGGCGTCGGATGGGAGCAGGGCGCGCTCGACGCGGTGCTTCGCGAAACGCAGGGATACCCGTACTTCATCCAGGAATTCGGCGACAAGATGTGGGAGGCCGCCGGCTATCCCGGACCCGGCGGAGCATTGACCGCCGAGCACTTTCCCGCTGCCCGGGAACAGTTCGCCGTCGCGCGGAACATGCTGTTCCGGTCTCGCTGGAAACAGGCGACCCCCGCCGAGGCGAAGTTCCTCGCCGCGATGGCCTCGCTCGGTGACGGTGAGGTCAAACGCAAGCAGGTCGCCGACGCTCTGGGCACCACCTCGACGGCGATCAGCATGCCCAGACAGTCCCTGATGGACAAGGGGCTGATCGAGCAGTCCTCGCACGGGCGAATGCGTTTCACCGCACCGGGGCTGGCCGCCTACATCCGCGACTACGCCGACGTCGATGGGTGACCCACCCGGCCGTCAACCCAGAATGGGCACCCCCGGGCCGGACAATTCGCAGCGCACCGCCGCGAGGCGGCCGGTCATGACCAACAGCAGTGCCGCGCCCGTGCCGTACACCTCGGGTCCGCGGCCGGCTCGATGCCGCGGTCCATCAGTTCGACGACGCGCTGTGTCGACAGTCCCGGGTAGCCGCGCATCAGCCGGGCGTTGAGTCGGTCTATGTCTCCGCGGGCACGGATCATGTTGCGCGTCAGCCGGGCCACGCTCTGATCCAGGTAGGCGATGGTGTGGGTGGCGACATCGCGAACCGACCACCCGTCGCACAGGCTCGGTTCACCCCACTGCGCGTCGGTGAGCCCGGCCAGCAGTTCGGCGAACTGCCGGCGCTCGTGTCGGGCCATCGCCCGTACCGATTGCTCCCTGACGCCCATGCTCCGGCTACCCTTCCAACACCTCGCGGGCCACCGTGCAGGCGGCGTTGGCGGCGGGGAAGCCGGCATACCCGCTGGCGTGGTAGATCACCTCGGCGATCTCGTCTTCGGTGAGACCGTTGGTGCGGGCGATCTGCACGTGGTAGCGCAATTCGTCGGTCGAGCGCAGGGCGATCAGGATGCCCAGCGTCACCAGGCTACGGTCCCGACGGCTCAGCCCGTCGCGGCCCCACAGCCGCCCGAAGACGTTCTCGATGCCGATGTCGAGCAGGTCCGCACCGAAGCCCTCACCGATGCTGACGTCCTCGTCGGGCAGCACGCCCGGCAACAGCTCGCGGAAGACCTGGAAACCCTTGGCGCGCGCATCATCCATGGCCCCCAGCCTGTCATGGGCCGGTGGGAACGCGTCAGCGGTGCGCCCAGCCTAGGTGTCGAGGACGGCGATCGCCTGAATCTCGATCACGCCGTCGGGCGGGGTGAGGCCGCTGACGGTGATCAGCGCACTCGCCGGGAAGTCCTTGCCCAGGATGCGGGCACGCACCTTGACGAACTCCTCGCCGTATCGGACGTCGGTGATGAAAACCGTCATCGTCACGAGGTTGTCAAGAGTGCCTCCCACTTCGGCGAGGACGATCGACATGCGCTCGAAGATCCGTCGGGTCTGATGCTCGATCACGCTCACGTCGGGCGGCTGCACGGTGTCGGCGCCGGTTTGCCCGGCCATGAAGAACAGGCTCCCGCTCTTGACGCCGTGCGAGAAGCCCCGCGGTGAGGTGTCGATGAGGGCTTTGGACATGACGGGGGTCTTCGCCAACGGGTACTCCCTGGGTAGCTGCTGGATCCGATCGAGTAAGCGGCCGTGGGCGATGGTCACCCGGCCGATGTCGAGAATTCACGACGGTTGTTTCCGAGGTCGCCGTCTGCGGTGACATGTGCGTTGCGCCGGCGTCCGCTTTACGGTCGGCGGCGCAATTGTCCCGTTACCGGCGCCGCGGCGGTGACCCTCGGTGGCCCAACGCGTGGCGGACTCTCAAGTCTGTTGCGAAAAGCGCTGTAGCGCAGCAAATTTCGAAGTAGAATCGTGACCATCTGCCTTCCTCTTCCTGCTTGCAAGGGGGTCATTGCCACTACTACGTGATGTCGTTTACCGACGGCGGAACGCGGTTGTGGCGGCGCAACGGGGAATTATCGGGCCCGTTGCGGTCATGACATGACGAACTGGTGAACTCAAAACCGTTCGAATGGGTCTCGAACGTAAACCCCACACCAGTTCTCACCCGCGAGGTGTTCGATGTCCGCCAATCCCTTCCATCTCGGATGGTTCATGAGTGGCTTCCGTGTGCTCGGCTGGCGCGATCAGTGGATAGGTTCCCAGGCGAAGACCTCGATGCAGGCGGACTTCTATGTGGACTTTGCCAGGAACCTCGAGCGTGCGTGCTTCGACTTCTTCCTCAGCGCCGACAGCTCCTATGTTCCCGATGCGTGGGAGGGCAAGCACGATTGGGCGCTGAAGAACGCTGAGGCCGTTCCCAAGCAGGACCCGGCCCCGATGATGGCGATCATCGGGCACCTCACCTCGCACATCGGAATCGCTCCGACATTGTCGGTCACCGAATATCCGCCCTACCTGCTGGCCCGCCTGGTGTCGACGCTGGACCACATTTCGCAGGGCCGGGTGGCATGGAACTCCGTGACGTCCAGCTCGGACCGGGCGGCACAGAACTACGGCCATGAGGCACAGCCACCCCACGACGTGCGATACGACATGGCGGCGGAGTTCACCGAAGTCGTCACCGGGCTCTGGGACACCTGGGAGCCCGGCTCGATGCCGATGGATCAGGACAGTGGGGTCTTCACCGACCCGACAAAGGTCCACAAGCTGGATTTCTCCGGCAAGTACTACCGCAGTCGCGGGCCGCTGAACACCGGTCGCAGCCCACAGGGCAGGCCGGTGATCATCCAGGCCGGCGGTTCTCCGGCAGGGCGGGACTACGGGTCGCGGTTCGCCGAGGTGATTCTCGCGAGTGTGAAGGGCGCCGAGGCGATGAAGGCCTATCGCGACGACATCCGCGCAAGGCTGGTGCGGCACGGCCGCAAGCCCGACGACTGCAAGGTGTTGTTCATCTGCGCCCCGGTTCTGGGCGAGACACGCGAGGCCGCCGAACTGAAGCGGGAGCAGATGCTGGCACGCGCCGCGGCCGACTACACCTACAACCTTGCGCACATGGGCTACAACACCAACATCGATTTCTCGATCTATGACCCCGATGTCCCGATCCGCGATCTCGCGGACCAACTACACACCAACGGCCATCAGAGCAGCCTCGAGAGCTTCATCGAGGCCAACAAGAACCGGACGTTGCGCGAGCTCGGGTCGACCGCCGCGGACGGCGGAGCCAGCGGTGGCTTCATCGGCGCACCCGACGATGTCGCCGCGCAGATGGACGAGGTGATGCAGGAAGTCGGCGGAGACGGCTTCCTGATCCGCTACGACGCGGTGACCAGACGCTCGATCGCCGAGATCACCGACGGTCTGGTGCCGGCTCTCCAGCGGCGCGGGCTGGTTCGAAACGGCTACAGCTACAACACATTGCGCGACAACCTGCTCGAGTTCTGACCAGTCCACAGTTGCGCGGCGAAGGATTATCGATGACAGCGACCTCGGTTGCGATGGATCCGGTGAACACACCAGGTGGGCCACTGATATCAGCCCGGTCCCTGTACAAGGTGTTTCCCACCAAGAGCGGCCCGGTGATGGCCTTGGATGATGTGTCGTTCGACATCGGTGCCGGTGAATTCGTGTCCCTCGTGGGTCCGAGTGGATGCGGAAAATCGACGCTCCTCAACATCATCGGTGGGCTCCTGCACCACAGCCGGGGCGATCTGCGCTACGCCGGCGAGCCGCACTCCGAGCCGCGTCCCGAGATCGGGATGATGTTTCAGACTCCTCTTCTGCTGCCCTGGCGCACGGTGTTGAAGAACGTCATGCTACCCACCGAGGTTCTCGGTATACCGAAGTCCGAGGCGAAGATGCGGGCTCGGGATCTCCTGGCGATGGTAGGGCTGAGCGAGTTCGCCGACCGCCACCCGGCAGAGCTGTCGGGGGGTATGAAACAGCGCGTCGCCCTGTGCCGCCTTCTCGTGTCCAAGCCGGAGGTGCTGCTGATGGACGAACCGTTCGGCGCCCTCGACGAGTTCACCCGCGAAACCATGAACGCAGAGCTGCTCAGGATCTGGGCGGAGACGGACAAGACCGCGATCTTCGTGACACACAACATCTCCGAGGCGGTGTTTCTGTCCGACCGGGTGTTCGTGATGACGCCCAGGCCTGGGCGCCTCGGCGGCATCGTCGAGATCGATCTGCCTCGACCCAGGACCGAGGCGATCTGGTCGTCACCCGAGCTCCTGGACTACACGGGAAAGATCCGCGAGATCCTGGGAGGTGCCCATTGACCGGGGTCGACATGGCGGTGGCTCCCAGCGGTAGGGGGGTCCGGCGCGCCCCGCTGACCGGTCCCGCCGACGATTTCCTGGCGCTCAACGACTCCGAACTGGCTCGTGTCAAACGCAAGCGTCTGCGCGGACGGCTGTTGAACTTCACCGGGTTCCTCTGTGTGGGGGTCGTGCTGATCGGTGGTTGGGAATGGGGCGTTCGAGCAGGGCACATCAATCCGCGTCTGGCCCCGGCTCCGTCGGACATCGTCGCTCACCTTCCCACAGTGCTGACCGCAAGCTACTTCCCGAAGCACCTCATGGTGACGGTCCAGGAACTCGCAATCGGATTCAGTCTCGGGATAGTCCTCGGAGTCGCGCTCGGGACGGTCGTGTCGCTGTCCGACTTCTGCCGGGCAGTGGTCCAGCCCTACGTGATCGCGTTGGAGGCCCCGCCGAAGGCGCTGCTGGCACCCTTGTTCGTCACCCTTTTCGGATTCGGGATCGCATCCAAGGTGGTGATGGCGGTGATCATCGCCTTCTTCCCGTTGTTCGTCAGTACGGTGACGGGGCTCTCCGCCCTGAGTCCGGAGGCCGAGCGCCTGATGAAGTCGCTCAACGCATCTCGCACGCAGATCTTCCTCAAGGTGCGACTTCCGAACGCGCTGCCACTGATGGCATCGGGGATCAAGCTGTGCTGGACGCTGACCGTCACCGGTGTCATCGTCGCCGAGTTCGTGGGAGCTCAAGCCGGCCTGGGCTTTCTGCTCAACTCGTTCAACTTCCAAAGTGACATCCTCGGTGTGTTCTGCGTCATCCTCCTGCTGGCGCTCGGGACGGTCACGGTGTACTGGGTGCTGGAGTTGGTCGAGCGCCGTGTCGTCTTCTGGGAGCGTATTTGAGCGAAAACCAGCATCAGTCGCCCTAGCGACCCCGAATGTCCCCAACGCGCGGAATCCGTTCGCCGAGGCACGGTCGCGTTCCCGTCAACACACCGATGGCAAGCCAATGAGATCAGGAGGATCCTGTGTATTCGTCTAGGAAGGTATTGAAGCGCCTCGGCACCGCGGTCGTGACCGGCGCGCTGGTTTTCACCGCCGCATGTTCGTCCAGTGAAACCGAAGACACGACCGGGTCGGGTGAGGGCCTCACGACTGTCCGCTTGGTGACCAGCAACTCGGGGCCGTCGGCCGGCGACGTGCCGATCCGCCTGGCGATCGATGAGGGCTGGTTCGAAGAGGAGGGCATCGCTGTCGAGATCCTCTTCTCACCGGGCAGCGGTGCTGCCATCCAGCAGCTGGCGGCCGGCAACGCCGATGTCGCCTCCACCACACCGGCTTCGGTCATGCAGGCGAACCTCGAGGGCACTCCGATCACGATGGTGATGCAGCACACCTACAAGCAGCCCTTCGACATCGCGGCACCGGCCAACGGCGATGTGACCACGGTCGAGGATCTGCGTGGCCGCACGCTCGGTGTCTCCGAACTCTCCGGAGGCGAGATGCCGATGGTACGCGCGGCACTGGCGGTCTCGGGGCTGTCCGAAGGTGCCGATGTGCGCCTGGTCCCGGCAGGAGAGGGAGATCCGTCGACCGTTGCCGCTCTCCAGGACGGAACGATCGATGCGTATGCGAGCTCGAAGCGCGACATCATCAACCTCGGCCCCAACGGCTTCGATCCCGAGATGACGGCGATCACGCCCGCGGAGGTGGCGGCCTTCCCCGGTGACGGCATGGCGGTTCGCACCGAATTCCTCGAAAGTGACCCTGAGCTGGTCGACGGGTTCGTCCGAGCGGCGCTGAAGGGCTATGTCTACACGCTGGCCAACCCGGATGCGGCGTTCGCGTTCACTCAGGAGACCATGCCCGAAGCGCTGGCGACCGACCCCGAGTTGGCGCGCACCTTCTTCGACCTCGCCATCGACAACATCGGTCCGCAGCTCCCCGAATCGGTGACCAACCGTGGAGAGTTCGACAGGGGCTCCTGGGAGAGCATCATGGGCTTCCTGCAGGAGGGTACCGAAGAGACACGGGTGCTGGACGGACCTGTGGACCTCGACGTCGTACTGAACGAGTCGGCGGTCGACAATGCTTGGGAAACAGCCGATTTCGCTGCAGTAGAGGAGAAGGCGAACGCGGCCGGCTGACCCACCGCGGTGGCGGGGGAGGTATCTCCCGCCACCGCGGTCCGACCAACTGACCACTGAATGACCGGTAGGGGAAACCGACAATGGCACCGACCTTGAAACTCGCGCTCGATCTCTCGTTCACCCACACCGAAGGGGCCTGGCGAAACCCTGGATCGTGGGTCAACTACCCGTACTACACCCAACCCAACATCTGGGAAGATGTGGCGCGGGCCGCTGAGCGGGGCTGCATCGACATGCTGTTCTTCGGCGATGGTGTCGGAATCCCCGACACCTGGGGCGGAAGCATCGACGCCGCCGTGAAGTGGGGCTTGCAGTGGCCCCGCCACGACATGAGCCCCACCATCGCGCTGATGTCGCGGGTCACCAAGAACGTCGGCTTCTGTCTCACCTTCTCGCCGACCTACATGCACCCGTACTACGTCGCGCGGCACCTGGCTTCACTCGACCACGTCACCGGTGGGCGGATGGCGCTGAACCTCATCACCTCGGCCCGGCGCTCGGATGCGGCCAATTACGGCTTCGACGAGCTCATGGAGCACGACCGCCGGTACGAGCGAGCCGACGAGTTCGTCGATGTCCTGAAAGGGCTGTGGAGCAGCCTGGAGCCCGACGCGATCATCCTCGACGAGGACACCGGAGTGTTCGCCGATCCCGCCAAGGTGCACTACCTCGACCACGTCGGCGAGTTCTTCAACGTCAAGGGCCCACTGAACATGCTGCCCGCTCCTCAGTACCACCCGGTGCTGATCCAGGCGGGAGCCTCGCCACGCGGGATGAAGTCGTTCGCCCGCAACTCCGATGTGGTGTTCATCTCCCGCCCCAGCGCGGGCGCGATGGTCAAGTTCCGCGCGGATCTGGATTCGCATCTGGCCGAGGTGGGCCGCGCGCCCGAGGAGATCCAGGTGCTGTGGCCGGTGCACCCCATGATGGGTGAATCCGCCTCGCACGCCAAAGAAATCGAGTCCGAGTTGATCGAGTCGGTGCCACTGGAGGCCGGCGGGGTCTTCATGGCCCACAAGAGCGGTTTCGACTTCTCCACCCTGCCCGACACGTTCACCATGGAGGAGGCGGTCAAGGCGATCGAGGCGGAGAACGGATCAACCGCCTACCTGCCGAAGCTGGCCGAGAAGGTCGGGCCCGACGGTGTGTTCACCAAAGAGATGTTCCAACAGATGGGGCGGGAGTCGATGATCGCCGGCGGGCCGACGCTCTACGGTACCGCTGAGGACATCGCCGACCAGCTTTGCGACCTGCACTCGGAGACCGGGCCCAACATCGGCTTCATGATCTCGATCCACAATTTCATGCCGCGGAATGCGGTCGATTTCGTGGACAAGGTGGTCCCCATCCTGCAGAAGCGCGGGGTGTTCAAGACCTCCTACGGTGACAACACCACCCTCCGCGACAATCTCGGTGTCCCGCTGAAACGCTGGACGACGCCGAATGCGAGCTGAGCGCGACTGAATGAGCGTCAAGCTAGCGGGGTTCACCGCGATCAGAACCCGACTGTCGACGACGTCGGTGAGCCTGTCGGCCATGATCGTGTCGTTGTCGCACCTGATCTATGTGCCGGCCATCCCACTGGTCAAGGAAGAGCTGGGGGTCAGCGCTTCCAGCGTGGCGTGGACGATCGCGGCGTTCACCATCAGCCAATCGGTGGCGCAGGTTCTGGTCGGGCCGATGGCCGACCGCACCGACGGCGCCCGCCTGTTGAGAATCGGCCTGGTTCTGTTCCTGGTGTCCAACGCGATCATCCTGGCGGTACCGACGTTGACCGGTCTGATGGCGGGACGGATCGTCACCGGATTCGGCGCGGGAATGGTGACCGGCGCAGGTTATGCACTGGTGGCGCAGAGTGCTAGCGGAGAAAAGGGCCGAGAACGCGCAATGGCCCTGTACCAGGGAATCATTGCCGTGGGGGCGGTGGCCGGACCCAGCAGCGGATCGGTCATCACCGCACTGACCGGAAGCTGGGAATCGGTCTTCGTCGTGCTCCTGGCCGCATCGGCCGTCGCCACTGTTGTCAGCTTCGTGCTGCCGCCGCCATCGGTTCAGTTCCAGGCCCCCACGCCACAGCAGATGTGGGTGGCGGCGCGGCACCGGGGGGTGCTGGTGATGGCCCTGGTCAGCGGAGTGGTGGGTCTGGTGATCATGGCCATGCACAGCTCACTGACCTTCATCTTCGATGACGGTCGCCTGCCCGCGGATTGGTTGTATCCGGTGGGTTTCGCGATGATTCCGTGCGGGGTTCTGACCGGATCGATGACGGTGCGGCATCTGGTGCAGCGGTACGAGGGACGCTCGCTGCTGGGCTTCTTCCTGTTGTGGCTCAGCGCTGCGGTGGTGGTCTTCGGCTCGGTCCAGCAATGGACCGGCGCCTCGCTGTGGCTCTTCCCGGTGCTGTTCGCCAGCGGAATCGGACTCGGTGCGGGGATGGCGCTGAGCGTCGGTGTGGCGACGACGATCGCGGCATCGACACCGGGAACCGTCTCGGCGGTCGTCGTGGTGGCGCGCAATCTCGGTACCACGCTCGCCCCGTTCATCGTCGGTATCGCCTACGACGCTCACCATCTGTGGATCACCTACCTGGTCGCGTTGCTGCTGCTGGTCACTGCACGGCTGGTGATGGCCGTATGGACGCGCGGCGCCCTGCCCAGAGAGCCGACGGTGATCGATACGCCGGCATGACGCCGCGGATGCGCGATGAGAAGCGGGTAACCGAGGGGGAACGCCGGGACACAGCAAGGAGACATCGATGACGTACGAACAACGCTCGGAGCGCCAACTCTTCGGGCACTACCAGACGCCCGGGATGACAGCGAACTGCCGTCCCCAGCGGGACCCACCGATGCAGACCTCCTCTCGGCGGGTGTACGAGATCCTGCGCTCGGCCATCCGCACCGGGTATCTGCCTGCCGGCACGCAGCTGGTCGAACACGAACTCGCGAAGACCCTGTCGACCAGCCGGAACGCGCTGCGGGTCGCCTTGCAGCTGCTGGCCGAAGAAGGTGTGGTGGAACGCAATCCGCGAAGCGGAACCATCATCAGCTCGGCGATGGTCCAGATCACGTTGAACGAGCTGGCGATGGACATGCGGGTGCGCACCACCGGGCGAATCGCGGAGGTCCCCACCGCCGACGTGTTCGAGGATCACATTCTCGATGAGCGGGTGCTTCCCACGCCGCCCTATATCAGGCAGCGCATGGAGACCGACGCCGAGCGGGTGAGGATGCACGAGCGGCTGCTCACCGTGGGAGGGGAACCACACCATGTCTGGATCGCCTACGTCGACGCCGACGTCGACTATTCGGCCATGCGGCCCAACGCGGACCGCCTCGAGGTCTTTCGGGAGCGGTTCGGAGTGGAGTTCGGCCGCTCCGAGGACAACCTGGAGGCGGTTCCCTGTGAGCTGCGCACCAGCAGCCTGCTGCAGGTGATGCCCGGTTCCCCGATCCTGTTGCGGGAGACCCGCATGTTCGACGTCAACGACCGCGTGTGCGAGCTGCTGTTCCGGTACAACCGCGGCGACCGGGTGTCCTACCGCATCGAACATCGGGAAGCACCGTGATTCTCGGGGACCGCGCGGGGTGGCGCGGTCGCTCACCGGCACACAGACCGACGCATGCGAGGAGCACGGTATGACGACACTGGAGAACCCGGGCGCCGACGAGGACGCGGGTTCCCACGATGCCGCGGTCCGGGCGCTGACCGAACTCGCCACCGCCGAAGCGGAGCGGACCCGGCGCGAGGGGCGACGGCGAAAGTTCGCGCAGCTCGCCACCGTGGTGGCCGTGGGGGTGGGCTTCCTCGCGGTCTGGCAATGGGCCACCGAGACGGATCTGATCCACGATTTCATCGCCCCGTCACCCACCGAGATCGCGGCCTACCTACCTGATCTGGTGGTCAGCCCGTACTTCCTGGAGAACATGACGGTGACCCTGCAGGAGCTGCTGATCGGATTCGGGATCGGCGTGAGCTCGGGGTTTCTGCTTGGTGTGTTCGTGTCGGTTTCGCCGGTCGCGAGGGCCGGAATCGTTCCCTATGTGCTTGCGCTGAACGCCCCGCCCGGGATCGTCTTCGCACCCCTTTTCCTCACCTGGTTCGGGTTCGGGATGACCTCGAAGATCGCCATGGCCGTTGCCGGGGCCTTCTTCCCGATCTTCATCAACACCATCGCCGGGCTCGCCGAAGCCCGCAATTCCGAGGCGGACCGGCTGATGCGGTCGCTCACGGCGAACGAACGGCAGATCTTCTTCAAAGTTCGCCTGCCGAATGCCGTTCCGCTGATCTTCGCGGGCATCAAGCTGTGCTGGATATCGGCCTCGATCGGTGTCGTCGTCGCCGAGTTCATCGGTGCGCAGGCCGGGATCGGTTTCATGGTGCAGTCCTTCAACTTCCAGCTGGACATCCCGGGTGTGTACTCGCTGATCATCCTGCTCTCGGTCTCGACGGCGACCGTCTACTGGCTCCTCGAATTCGCCGAACACCGCTGGTTCAACTGGGCGCGACTGGCCTAGCGCGAGCAGCCGAACGCAAGGCGGCCAGGCTGGGCCGGATCTGAGTCGAGTCGTGCCGTCGGCGTTCTCGGTCGGGAAGGGAGCTGGGATGGCCGTCGGTGGCGACGAGGAGGCCCGTCCACTCGGGAGACTGGCGATCCCGGTGTACACACCGGCCGCGATCTACTCGATCGGTCTGGGCGCTGTCACGCCGATCGTCGCGGTCGCGGCACACGACATGGGGGCCGCGCTCTGGGTCGCCGGCCTCATCGCAGGCCTGCCGACGGTCGGAACTCTGCTGGCCGACATCCCTTCGGGCGTCGTGGTCGCGCGACTCGGTGAGCGGCTGGCCATGGCCATCGCGGCGATGTTGACGCTGGCTTCGGCCGTGGTGGTGGTCCTCACCGGCGAGGTCGTCGTTCTGGCGATCGCGAGTCTCCTGCAGGGGGTGTCCTCTGCCACATTCGAACTCGCCCGGCATGCGCTGCTCACACATCTGGTGCCGCCTTCGCACCGTGGGCGCGCGCTCGGCACCCTGGCCGGGACTGCCCGTCTGGGGATCACCGTCGGCCCGTTTCTCACGGTGCCGCTGATCGCGCAGTTCGGTGCGTTGTCTGCGTACTGGGTGCAGGTCGGAGCGTGCCTGGCGGTGGTGGCATTCCTGGCAGTGGTCGCCGACCCGGTGCCCAGCGGTAGCCCGCCGCCGGTGGTGCACAGCGATCCGCGAGGTGTCCTGCGGTCCAACCTCGGCCTGTTCGTGCGGTTGGGAACGGGTATGGGGGCCTTGATGTTGCTGCGGATGAGCCGCCAGATCCTTGTTCCGCTGTGGGGGATCGAGATCGGTGTCGATCCGTCGCACATCGTGCTCGCGGTGGGTCTGTCGGGTCTGCTCGAGCTGGTCCTCTTCTACACGGGCGGGCAGATCGCCGATCGCTTCGGCCGGATGTGGGTGGCCGTCCCGGTGGTAGCTGCACTGTCCCTGGGCCATATCGGTCTGGTGGCGGCCCATGACCTCGTCTCGTTCTACGTGGTGACAATGGTGTTGGGACTGGCCAACGCCTTCGGTGGAGGAATCATGATGACTCTCGGCTCGGACCTGGCGCCCGGGAAGAAGACCTCGGAGTTCCTGGGCGCCTGGCGCCTGTGCGCCGATCTCGGTGCAGCGCTGGCGCCGCTGATCATCGCCGCGGGCACGGCGATGGGCTCCCTCGTCGTGGCTCCGGTGAGTGTCGGTGTTCTCGGTCTGCTGGGCTCGGCGACTCTCTACCGTTACCTTCCAGGCTATCTCGGCGACAGGGGAGCTTGACTCACCCGCCGATGGTGATTGTGACCATCCGGAGTTCGGCCGCGATCGCGGCGGCCTCGCCGGCGCTGACCGTACGTGTCGGGTCGGATCTGGGTACGAGTTCGGCGAAGGCCGCCGCCGCCGAGCCGCTCGCCTGCACGATCCGCAGCGCTGCTGCCGCCGGTGTCCAACGATCGCCGGCCCGGACTCGAATCGGGAGCACGTGGCCTGGGCGGCGCAGGTCGCCTGGGTTCGACGAAGGGTCGCTCAGGACATGCGCCGTTCTGGCGCGATCAGCCGCAGAGATGCCCGTTCCGATGCCCACCGCCGCATCCACCGCGACGCTCTGGCCCTGGGCCAGACCGGCCTGGTGGCGTCGGGTAGGGATCGCCTCGTTCAACTGCAGCGCGTCGCAGCGCTCCTCGGGCAGGCTTACCTGGACGAAACCCGATGTCAATCGGATCAGTTCGGCCATCTGCGGGATGGTGATCGTCTCGGCTGCCCGTACCAGGCTCGCACCGTCACGGTGGACGACGATGACGGGACGTCGATCGGCGATGGCCGAGACTGCCTCGTGCCACTGCCGACCGGACAGGGCATGTTCTTGCCGAGATGTGCGGACGTCCCCGCCGGCCCGGCGAGACAATCCCAGGTTCACCGCTCCGGTGTCCTCAGGGTCCGGAATGCACTGCGATGAAAGACGATCGGATCGACATCGGTGCGAATGTCGAGGTCGTTGATGCGTAGCAGCACGATGGAGTGGTCGCCGGCGGGAACCTGGTCGTGAATCGACGTGTCGAATCGTGCCGCCGCTCCGCCGATGAACACCGCTCCCTCGTCGGAGGCCTCGAAGTCGATGTCACTGAACCGGTCCTGCGAGCGCTTTGCCAACGACCGGGCCACGACGTCGTGGTCCTCGCCCATCACACTCACCCCGATTCGGCTCGCCGGCGACAGCCGGGGCCATGTGGTCGACGTGTGCTGGATGCAGAACGCCACCATCGGTGGCTCCAGTGACACCGCGACGAAGCTACTGGCGGTCAACCCCACAGGCGCACCGTCGATGAGCGCTGCGACGGCCACCAGGCCGCTGGGGAACATCCCGAATGCCTCGCGGAGACGGTCGGGGGCGAGGCCGTCGCACGGCATGGCCCTCACCGGGTGGCTCCGGCCGGCACCTCTGGCAGTCCCGCCGACAGGCGAAGTGCCGGGCCCCACCTGTCACGGTAGTCGGCGATCCGTGTGTCGGTCGAATAGGAGCTGTCCAGGAGGTAGAGCCCGGGCGCGGGCAGGGTGGCCCCGAGCTCGGCCAGCACGGGCTTGAGCATGACTTCGGGGGCCATGTGGTGAACGGGTCCGGCGCCGAGCATCAACGGGATCGCCGTCACGTCGCGTAGTCCCTCACCCGTGGCGAACTGGTCCAGGAACAGCTTCAACACGCCGCTGTAGGCGGCCTTGAATGTCGGGCTGGCGAACACGACCAGTTGCGAGGAGCGGACCCGGTCGACATCAGCGGCCACGGCTGTGTCGCCCCAACCGAGCAGGGCTGCTCCATGCTCGATCACATCGATGACGTGGTCGGGTTCGCCACCCGACAGCGCCGTGGACAGGCGTACCGCGGCATCCAGTGTGCGAGATCCTAATTTCGGGTTCCCCGCGACCACTGTGACGGTCATCGCCGGCCCATCTCATCGGTTCCCGCGGCGGAGCACGAGATGACCCGCGGCTGTGGTCGAGCAGCTGTGTACACCAGGAAATCCTTAACCGGCCGGTCTTTCGGTTGTCGAGCCACTGCGGTATCGCGGTGACGGGTACTACTCAAGTCACGATTGATTACCGCGCAATGACATGCGTCTCAACTCGCGATTGCGCGGCCACCTGCGTCGTGAGCGGCTTTCTGAGCAGGTCGAAGTGGGGTGTCTCGGCAAAAACGCTGGCCCGCCCTGATGTGGATGGCTGCCTGCTCGGGCGGACGGGCCTAGCGCGGGGCCAGAAAGCCTACCGGCCCCGAGGCCATGCACACCGACAGGGCCGCGGTGTTGGCGCGCACCGTGATCGTGTCTCCGGCGCCGGCGAGGCGGACGAACACACGGTTGAGTCCGGGCCGCACCGGCACTCTGACCTCCTGGCCTTCGGACAGCGACACCGTGATCGAGCCGTCGCTGTTGGCCAGATAGTTCAGCTCGGCGGTCCAGTCCGCCGGCAGCAGGGGACCGTCCAACGGCATCGTCACCGGGAAATCGGGCTGGACGAGATACCCGCACTGGGGGTGGGGGCCGATGCGGATGCTGCGCACCCAGGTCACGATCGCCTCGACCACGTGGCCCTGGGTGTCGAGCATGCGCAGCTCGGTTGTCGAGGAGGCGAATTCGGGACGGTCGTCGAGCAGCGCGAACATGTGTGAGATCAGGTTCTCCGGCCAGGCCACCCGTTGCAGCACCAGCGGATCGACCTCCTGGTCGAGCATCGGGGCGTCCGAGGCGGTGTGTGCGGCCGCCAGGCCGGCCTGCGCGTTGCGCAGATAGGGCTTGGTGGGGTTGTCCTGCCAGCTGGTCAGGAACGTCGCCGTGGAGTAGAGGCTGCTTGCCACGAAAACCGTTGTCAGGAAGGTGGTTACCACCGAGCGTGAGCGGGTTGCGTCCAGCCGTCCACTGGCCGGCCGGTTGGGGGCACCCAGCCCGACTGCCGCGAGCAGGGCCAGCACCAGCACCAGGTCCGGCAGGTAACGCAGCGACTGCGCGAGCTCCAATGCGGTGAACCCCGAGGAGCGCATCAGGTAGATCGGCACCTGACATGCCGCGGCGTAGGCCAGCGCGGCCAACCACACCGGCCCGAGGCGCTGCTTGCGGTAGCACGTCAGCGCCACCACCGCCGCCAACGAGACCCAGCCCAGCACCATCGCCGCCGGCCCCGGTGTGGCCCACGGCGACGCGGGCGCCCACCGTTGCCAATCCCACGGCCCGCCCACCAGACCCGGCACGATTCCGTGGGTGACCGAACGCGCGAGCAGATCCCACGTCATCGCCAGGTCGAAGCTCCACCGCTGCTGGTCGACCACCAGCAGGTACACCCCGACCCAGGCCGCGATCACGGTCAGGCACGCGATCCAGAGCCGGGCGCCGCGCCGCCACACCTCACGCACCGAGACGGTCGCGGTGACGTGGCC
This sequence comes from Mycobacterium sp. ABE4_509, assembly GCF_056160785.1. Lineage (NCBI taxonomy): Bacteria > Bacillati > Actinomycetota > Actinomycetes > Mycobacteriales > Mycobacteriaceae > Mycobacterium > Mycobacterium sp. ABE4_509. The sequence continues at coordinate 16,907 of NZ_JBSWXU010000051.1, forward strand.
GTACAACGCCGTGACGGTGAACGCGACGAACGGGATGATCGCCGACTTCTCGAAGAACATCAGCCCGCCGACGAACACCAACACCCCGGTCAGCGCGTAGCGGGGGCGGCCGGTGCGGATCAGCAGGATCGCGTCGGCACACACCCACGCCATCGCCGCCAGCATCGGAAGCGAGTTCAGCGCGGCCGCCCACCACGCGAAGCCGGGTACGGCCAGTGGCGTGAACAGCGCAAAACTCAGCGGTACCAACAACACCGGCCGCCAACCCAGGATCACATGCAGCGCCCGCAACAGCGCCAAGGCCGCCACCGCCGCCAACACCACCAGGCTCAGCGCCGGCCCCACCCAGTCCAGCGGCGCCAGCCGGGTGATCGCCCCGGCGACCAGGAACGCCGCCGGCATGACGTGACCGTCGTGATCGTCGAACAGATATCCCGGCGACAGCAGATCCTGGGTGCCGGCCCGGCCGACGAGGATCAGGTCGTCCCAGTAGAAGTAGCCGCCGAACGCCAGCACCGCCCGGACGACCAGGTGCACCGCGATGAGCAGCAGCGCGATGCGGGCGGTTCGGGATTGAGGGACCACTAGTGCGGGTAGGTGTCCCCGGCGAGCCGGCGGGCGTTCCACGCCGAGGACACCATCTCCTCGAGGGTGTGGCGCATCTTCCAGTCCAGGTCCCGCGCGGCCAGGTCGCCGGCCGCCACGATCCGTGCCGGGTCTCCGGGCCGGCGCGCCATGACCGTGGGTTCGAAGTCGATGCCGGTGACGGTGCGGATCGCGGTCATGATCTCGGCCACCGAGGTGCCCGAACCGCTGCCGAGGTTGTACACCGGCTCGACGGGCAGCTTGTCGGCGAGCCGGCGGGCGGCCGCGACATGAGCCAGCGCGAGGTCGGCGACGTGGATGTAGTCGCGCACGCAGGTGCCGTCCGGGGTCGGGTAGTCGTCGCCGTTGATCCGGGGCGTCTCCCCGCGGTAGAGCATGTCGAAGACCTTCGGGAACAGGTTGTGCGGGCTGGCGTCGAACAGCCGCTCCGAACCCGATCCGACCACGTTGAAGTAACGCAGGCTGGTGTGTCGCACGGCCGCGGCCCGGCCGACGTCGGCCAGCAGCCACTCGCCGATCAGTTTGGTTTCGCCGTAGGGGGATTCGGGCACGGTCGGGGTCGACTCGTCGACGATCTCGACGTCGGGTGTGCCGTAGGTGGCCGCGCTGGAGGAGAAGACGATGGCTTCGACACCGGTGCGCTGCATCGCGTGCAGCAGATTGACCGTCGCGGTGACGTTCTGCTCGTAGGTGTGGACCGGGCGGTTGACGGATTCGCCGGCGAACTTGTAGCCGGCGACGTGGATCACCCCGCGCACCGCGTGCTCGCGCAGGGTCTGCTCGATCAGGGCGGTGTCCAACAAGGTGCCCACCACCAGCGGCGCCGCAGCGGGGACGAAATCGGCGAAACCCGTGGACAGGTCGTCGATGACCACCACCGGCATGTCGGCGGCGAGCATGGCCTCCGTCACATGGGAACCGATGTATCCGGCGCCTCCGGTCACCAGCCAGCTCATCAGTGTCTCCTTCGTCGTCGACCGCAGCGTATTCGCCCGGCCCCCGTCATTGTGCGGCAGGCCCGAACCGGGCCAGAGCCAGCAGGTGCACGCCGATACCCAGCAGTGGTCCGCACATCAACGCGACCACGGTGCGGACCTCGAGGTCCAGCGGCAACAGCAACAGCAGCGCCGAGGCGACGGTCGCCGACAGCCAGCCCGCAGCGTAGGCGCGGTGCAGCGCCGCGGCCACCGTCGCCGCCCCGGTGAGAGTCAGCAGCGCGATCGCCACCGCTGCCGCCGTCAACCAGGCCAACAGTGCGCCGCCGGCCTGGTACTGCTGGCCGAACGCGGTCCGGAGCAGCCACGGTCCGAAGGTCCCGGCCAGCACCACCCCGACCGCGCCGAGCCCCGCGACCAGCGCGGCCGGGGCGAGCAGGGCGCGCAACCGGTGGGCGCGCTGGTCGACGAAGTGCGCGATCAGATTGCCCTGCATGGCGGTCAGCGGCACCAACAGCGGGGCGCGGGTCAGCGTCACGGCGAGGATCACCACCCCGCCCGTGGCGCCGAGATCACCGGAGGTGGCCTTGAGCAGCACCGGGAAGCCCATCACCAACACCGCGCTCGCCCCGGCCGCGGCGGTCGAATGTCCGACACCGCGCAGAAAGGTCGCGGTGTCCCCGGGGGTGCGCAGCCGTGCCGCGGCCCGGGTGGCCGGTGACACGGCCAGCATCAGCAGCCAGCCGACCGCACCGGCCACGGTGGCCCACAGGTAGCCGCCCAGTTCCCAGCCGAGCGCGAAGGTGGCGGCTGCGACCGCCACCCGCGCCAGCGCATCGGTAACCATCAGCGCGCCGTACCCGGACCACCGGTCGAGGCCGGCCAGCATCCCCAGCAGGGTGGTGTGCAGACAGAACCCGGCCAGCCCGAGACTCAGCAGGGCGATGCTCAGCGCGCGGTCGGCGACGAAGACCTGCGCCGACCACAGCGGCGAGGTCGCCGCGATCAGCACCGCGGCCGCGACCCCCACCCCCGCGGCGATGAGCATGGGCCGACTGCGGCCGGGCCCGGCCTGTGCCGAGCGGACTTCGCGGGTCGTCTCCTGCAGCAGGCCGAACGCCGCGCCGCTGGCCAGCCCGAACGCGCCCCAGAACACCCCGAACACCGAGAAGCCGGCCGGTTCGAGATCGCGGGCGGCCAGGTACAGCACCGCGTAGCCGCACAGCGCGGAGACCGCGGTCGCCGCGCCGACACGCACCACGCTGGCCCGGGTGACCGCACCGGAGGGGGTGGCCGCGGCGTCGGTCACGGCAGATCCAGCGGTGGTACCTCCGGGGAGTACAGCCACGCCGCCCACAGCGGGCGAAGCGAGTCCTCGGCGTAGTGGGCAGCCAGGCCGGTGAAGTCGTCGGTGACCACGCTGGCGTGCGCATACCGCGCCGTCCAATCCTGCAGCAGCGCAAAGAAGTTGCTGTCGCCGATCTGGCGGCGCAACACGTGCAGGGTGATCGCGCCGCGTTTGTAGACGCGGTCGTCGAACATGTCGCGCGGGCCCGGGTCGGCGAGCACCAGGTCCTGTGGTGAACTCACCAACCGCTGGTGGTAGTGCTGGGCCCACTCGTCGGCAGTGCTCTCTCCGCAGTGTTCGGACCACAGCCATTCGGCGTAGCAGGCGAAACCCTCGTGCAGCCAGATGTGGCGCCAGCGCTGGGCGGTCACCGAGTTGCCGAACCACTGGTGGGCCAGTTCGTGGGCGACCAGCCGTTCGGAGCTGCGCCGGCCGTCGCAGTGGTTGGCCCCGAAGATCGAGATACCCTGTGCCTCCAGCGGAATCTCGAGATCGTCGTCGGTGACCACCACCGTGTACCCGTCGGCCAGCGGATACGGTCCGAACAGCTTGGTGAACAGCTTCATCATCTGCGGCTGGCGCCCGAAGTCGTGGTCGAAGTCACGGCGCAGCCGGTCGGGCAGCACCGAGAAGATCTCGACGCCGTTCTTGGCCATCCGGCGCCTGCTGTACATGCCGATCTGCAGCGTCACCAGATATGTGGAGGTCGGTTCGGCCTGCTCGTAGCTCCAGGTGGTCATCCCGGATCGCGCCTTGCGGGACAACAGCTTTCCGTTTGCCAGCGCGAAATAGGGGCTCTCCGTGGTGATCTGGACCCCGAAGCTGGCCTTCCCGCTGGGGTGGTCGTCGCAGGGGAACCACGACGACGCTCCGTTGGGCTGGCCGGCCACCAGTGCGCCTTCGGTGAGTTCCTCGAAACCCACCTCGCCCCAGTGGGAACGAATGGGGCGCGGAGTTCCGCTGTAGCGCACGACGACGGTCATGGCGGCCCCGGCGGGCAGCCGGTCAGCCATGGTGATGTGCAGTTTGTCGCCACTGGTGCGGAACTGCGCCGGACGCTTGCCGTTGACGCTCACCTTGGCCACCGACATGGCGCCGGACAGGTCCAGGCTGAACGTCTTCAACTCGGCCAGCGTGATGGCGGTGATGGTGGCCGAGCCGGCCAGCCGGTTGATCGCGACCTTGTACTCCAGGTCCAGTTGGTAGCGCGACACCCGGTAGCCGAAGTTGCCGGTGGTGGGCAGATAGGGGTCGATGACCGGGGGAGAGCCCTTCTTGGTTCGCCTGCGTGCCGTCACGCGGCCGCCGGCTTCTTCGGTTTGGCGGCGGACTGTCCCCGTTTCTTGCGGTCCGGATGCCACGGCGAGATCGGGTTGCCCTGCCAGCGCGTCGAGGCGGGCACCTCGTCACCGCGCACCACCAGCGAGGCCGGTCCGATGGTGGCCCCGGCACCGATCCGCGCCGCCGGCAGCGCCACACAGTGCGGCCCCAGCGTCGACCCCGGTTCGAGCAGCACGGTGTCCATCCGCATGATGCGGTCGTGGAACAGGTGCGTCTGCACCACGCACCCCCGGTTGACCGTCGCACCCGCACCCAGGGTCACCAGGTCGGCCTCGGGCAGCCAGTACGTCTCACACCACACTCCACGTCCGATCTTGGCGCCCAGCGCCCGCAACCACAGGTTCATCACCGGGGTACCCGCGGCGGCCCGGGCGAACCACGGTGCCGCCACGGTCTCGACGAAGGTATCCGATACCTCGTTGCGCCACACGAACGACGACCACAGCGGATGTTCGATGGCGCCGATCCGGCCCACCAACAGCCACTTGGCCAGCACCGCGATCGCCCCGGCCACCGCTCCCGCGGCCAGCAGCACCGGCCCCGCCGCCAGCGCGGCCCACAACCAGCCCACCGACGAAGCCAGGTACTGGATGGCGGCCAGCACACCCACTCCGATGGCGAAGGTGACCACCACGGGCACGAACCGGAACGTCTCGACGGTGGCGCGCAACGCCTTCAGCCGTGCCGACGGGTGGAAGGTGCGCAGCGCGTCGGCGGCGGTCGGCTGGCGCCGCAGCCGCATCGGCGGGCTACCGATCCACGACGAACCCGCCTTGGCCTTGTGCGGGGTGGCCGAGAGCACCGCCACCAGACCGTCGTCGGGCACCCGCCGCCCCGGCTGGGTGATGCCGGAGTTGCCGAGGAACGCCCGCTTGCCGACGGTCGCGCGGGCCACGTGAATCCATCCGCCGCCCAGCTCGTAGGAGCCCACCATGGTGTCGTCGGCCAGGAACGCGCCGTCCTCGACCACGGTGAACTTGGGTACCAGAAGCGCGGTGGAGATCTCGGTGCCGCGGCCCACCTTCGCGCCCAGCAACCGCAGCCACCATGGCGTCAGCAGCCCGGCGTAGACCGGGAACAGGTAGTTGCGCGCGGAGTCCATCAGCCGTTCGGTGGCCCACAGCTGCCAGCCCGACCGGCTGCGCACCGGGTGGTAGCCCTCGCGCAGCCCGACCGCGAGAAGGCGCACCCCGAGCACGGTCAGCACCGCGTAGGTCGCGACGGCGGCCAGGGTCGCCGGGGCCGCCCACAGCAGCGCCGGAATCAGCGCCTCGGTGACGGTCGCGGTGTCGCGCACCGCCCAACCGATCACCGCCAGCCCGACGGCCAGCGCCGCCAGCGGCAGCGCACCGAGAAGGACCGAGGTCAGGCCGTACACCAACACCCAGTGCGGCGCCCTGGGCGGACGGTGATCGGGCCACGGGTGTTTCGCCTTGCCGGACTTGACCGCCGGCGAACCCTTCCAGTACTGCCCGTTCTTCACCTTGCCGACCACCCCCGAGCCCGGTGCGACATCGGCGTTCTTCCCGACGACGGCACCCGGCAGCAGGGTGGTGCGCGCACCGACGGTGGCGTCGTTGCCGACGGTGATCGGGCCCACGTGGAAATCGTCGCCGTCGATCCAGTAGCCGGTCAGATCCACCTCGGGCTCGACCGAGCAGCGGTGCCCGAGGGTCAGCATGCCCGTCACCGGCGGCGCCGAATGCAGGTCGACGCCCTTGCCGACCTTGTTGCCCAGCGCGCGGGCGTAGTACACCAGCCACGGCGCACCGGCCATGTTCTCCGCTCCGGACGCCTCGGCCAGCCGCTCGGCCAGCCACACCCGCAGGTGCACCGGCCCGCCGCGGCGGTAGCTGCCCGGTTCGAGATTGCCCAGCAGCACCCGCGCCGAGGCGACCGCGATACCCATCCGGCCCGGTGGGGTGACGAACAGCAGGAAACCGGCCACGATCCACCACCAGCCGATCGGGGTGGCCCACGGCACCAGATCCAGGCGCGCGGCGACATTGTTGGCGATCGCCAGCCACACCACCCACGCCATCCCGGTCAGCATCGCCAGCGGGACCGTCAGGGCCACCTGCGCGGCCTGGGCCAGACGCGACACCGGGGTGACCACCCGGGTCTGCACCGCTGGGGGCGGCTCGAGCTCGTCGAGGAAACCGGCCAACGAGCCGAGCCTGGGACGGTCGTAGAGTTCGGCAACCGTCATCTGCGGATAGCGTTGCCGCAGTGCGGCGATGAGCTGCGCGGCCGACAAGGAGCCGCCGCCGAGGGCGAAGAAGTCGGCCTCCGGCCCGTCCACCGGTGCGGCGAGCACGTTGCGCCACAGGCCGGCCAGCCAGCCCATGGTCCCGCCCAGGTCCGGGGAGTCGCTGGTGTCGTCATCGACGGGCCAGGGCAGTGCGTTGCGGTCGACCTTGCCGGACGTGCGGGTGGGCAGCTCGTCGACCAGAACCAGGCGCGGCACCAGGGCGGCCGGCAGCGACTCGGCCAGCGCGGCCCGCGCGGCGGCCAGGTCGAACGACGAGGGCGAGCTTGCCGGCGAAACAGCTATGTAGCCGACCAGCAGCGGAGTGCCGCTCGCGGTGCGCCGCACGGCCGCCGCGCCGCCGCTGACCCCGGGCAGGTGCACCAGCGCGTTGTCCACCTCACCGAGCTCGATGCGGCGCCCGCCGACCTTGACCTGATCGTCGGCTCGGCCGACGAAGTAGAGCCCGTCGGTCTGCAGCCGGACCAGATCGCCGCTGCGGTAGGCGCGGCTCCAGGATCCGTATCCGCTCAGCGAGGGCATCGCCGCGTACTTCTCGGCGTCCTTGTCGGGGTCGAGGTAGCGAGCCAGGCCCACTCCGCCGATGACCAGTTCGCCGACCTCCCCGATCGCGACCGGCCGGCCCTCCTTGTCGACGACGGCCAGATCCCATCCGGGCAGCGGCAGTCCGATGCTGACCGGGCCGGTTCCGGTCAGCCGGGCCGCGCAGGCCACCACGGTCGCCTCGGTGGGGCCGTAGGTGTTCCACACCTCGCGTCCCTCCACCGCGAGCCGCTCGGCCAACTCCGGCGGGCAGGCCTCACCGCCGAAGATCAGCAGCCGCACCGCCTCGAGCGCCTCGGCCGGCCACAGCGCGGCCAGGGTGGGCACGGTGGAGACCACCGTGATGTCGCGGGACACCAGCCACGGGCCCAGGTCCATTCCGCTGCGGACCAGCGAGCGCGGCGCCGGAACCAGGCAGGCACCGTGCCGCCAGGCCAGCCACATCTCCTCGCACGACGCGTCGAAGGCCACCGACAGACCCGCCAGCACCCGGTCGCCGGGGCCGAGTGGGCTGTCCTGCAGGAACATCTGGGCTTCGGCGTCGACGAACGCCGCTGCGCTGCGGTGGGTGACCGCGACGCCCTTCGGGGTGCCGGTCGAGCCGGAGGTGAAGATGATCCATGCGTCGTCGCGGCTCAGCGGCGCGGCGGCGCGCCAGCCGCGCGACGACCCGGGGCCGCGGACCATGCCCTGCTCGGTGATCACCGCGACCACGCCGGCCTCGGCGAACACCAGTTCGGCGCGTTCGGGCGGGTCGTCGGCGTCGACCGGGACGTAGGCGGCGCCGGTGGCCAGCGTGGCCAGGATGGCGACGTAGAGCGCATAGCTGCCCGACGGCATCCGGATGCCGATGCGGTCGCCGCGGCCGATGCCGCGGGCCGCCAGCCACGCCACGCTGTCTTCGATGTCGGAGATCAGCTCGGCGTAGGTCAGCTGGATGGTGCCGTCGTCGAGGGCCGGCGCGTCCGGGTGGCGGCGTGCGGTGTCGTAGAGAATGTCGATGAGGGTGCGCGGTTCGGGGGCCAGGCCCGACAGCACGAACTGGGCCGGGATCTCGGGCGTTGGATCCGCTGCTGTCACGGGTACAAACTACTAACTGTCGGCGGTGACCCGGCGGCGTCGGGTGCTGCCAGGTTTCGCGTGTCGGAACAGCGCCTGGCAGAATGACGCCCCTGGAGGGGAGTATTCCTTTCGCCACAGCGTCGTCACCACGTCGTCACCCAGTCACGACCGGTGTTGTGGGCTGCCGGTCCCATGACGGTGGTGGAAGAGACCTCCGGCGTTGAACAACGACCGGAGGTTGGATGAACGTCAGCGGGCTGGAGTGGGCGATCACGCTCACCGTCACCATCGCGATCCTGCTTTTCGATGTGATAGTGATCGGGCGGCGCCCCCACGAACCGTCGCGACGGGAGACGGCGACCGCGCTGAGCATCTACGTCGGGCTGGCTGTGGCGTTCGGGCTGTGGACCTGGTCCTTCCACGGCAGCCAGTACGGGCTGGAGTTCTTCGCCGGCTGGCTCACCGAATACAGCCTCTCGGTGGACAACCTGTTCATCTTCTTGATCATCATGGCCAGCTTCAAGGTGCCGCGGATCTATCAGCAGCAGGCCCTGCTGGTGGGCATCATCCTGGCGCTGATCTTCCGGGGCGTGTTCATCGCGCTCGGCGCGGTGGCCATCGCGCGGTTCTCCTGGGTGTTCTACATCTTCGGCGCGTTCCTGCTCTACACCGCGGTCAAGTTGGTGCGCGACACCGAACACGACGACGACGCCGACAACACGGTGGTCCGGTTCGCCCGGCGACACCTGTCGTTCACCGACACGTGGGACGGGCTGAAGCTGTGGATCAAGGATCACAGCACCAACGGCAAGCGGCTGATGACGCCGATGTTCCTGGTCATCATCGCGCTGGGCACCACCGACCTGATCTTCGCGCTGGACTCGATCCCGGCGATCTACGGCCTGACCCAGGAGCCCTACCTGGTGTTCACCGCCAACGTGTTCGCGCTGATGGGTCTGCGTCAGCTCTACTTCCTGCTCGGCGACCTGCTCAAACGACTGGTGTACCTGTCCCAGGGGCTGGCGTTCATCCTGTTCTTCATCGGGGTCAAGCTGCTGCTGCACGCGCTGCACGAGAACGAACTGCCGTTCATCAACGGGGGCCGCGGTGTTCCGGTTCCGGAGATCCCCACGCTGTGGTCCCTCGGGGTCATCGTGGTCACCCTGCTGATCACCACGGCGGCCAGCCTGTACAAGACCCGCAAGGACGCCCGCCGGCTGGGCGCCGAGGTCGAGGACGTCAACTAGCGCTGGCGTCCCATCGGGCGCAGACGTCCTGCAGCCCCCCGGGTGTCAGCGCGCCGAACAGCCGTACCCGGGCCATCCCGCCGTCGGGGTAGACGTCCAGGCGCGCCGCGGTCACCGGGCGTTCGTCGTAGATCCGGAAGCGGTGCCGGGTGTCGGGCTGCAATTCGGTCAGCGGCAGGATCTCGAACCACGCGCCGTCGCCGTCGCGGCCGGACAGCCGGGCCGAGCCCGGCGCGTTGCCGATGAAGTACGACGTGTCCAGCTCCACGGCGTTGAGCACGCCCTGGCCCGCCAGCTTGATCTCCACCCAGTCGTTGCCGGCGTCACGCCGGCGCGAGGTCTCCCAGCCCTCGCCCATGGTCCGCGCCACGCCGGGCAGCAGCAGGTTGTTCGGCGAGCTGTAGAACATGTTGGAGCAGGCGGTGATCCGGCCGCCGTTCTCCAGCGCCGCCAGGTCCAGCGTCATGTTCTCGGCGAAGTCGGGGTTGATCAGCCCCTCGCCGTGCACGCGGAAGCGCGCCACGCCGCCGTCGGGATAGATGGACAGCCGAACGTGGGTCCAGCGCCTCGGCGAGGAGGTGGTGAACGGATTGCGGGTGTCCCCGTTGACCGGTGAGCGTTCCACGATGGTGGTCCAGTCGGCCTTGTCGACCAGCTCCTCCACCGAGGGAAAGCCCTCCACGTGGGCGGCTTCGACGGAGACCTCGGGGGGATAGTTGCCGGTGAACCACGCGGTGTCCACGACGACGCCGCGTACGACCGCGGGCGCCCCGAGCCTGATGATCGCCGAGTCGTGCGACTCTTTGGTGACCCCGCGGCGGCGGCGGGTCTCCCAGCCGTCATAGACCTGCCCCTTGTGGCCGAACGTGGCCGGGCGGTGTTCGGCGGGGCTGGGCTTTACCAGGTTCTCCTTCTCGGCGAACACGTCGTCGTTGGCCCACAGCACGGCGCCACCGGCGGACCGGGCGGCAAGGTCGGGAAGGGACAGAAAGTGGGAATGACCTGTGGGTCTCGACGGGGTGCTCACCGGAACGAGCCTATGCGAGCGGTGCGGGCCCGTCGTCGCCAGCTGTGCTCACCCCCGGCGGACGGCCGGGTTCAGCCCCAGTTGTCGTAGCCGCCCTCGGGGCCCAGCATCCGTTCCAGGCGGGTGCGGTTGATCCGGGCCAGTTCGTTTCGGACCACTTTGCGTTCGGTCTCGGCGTCGTTGTGCATGCGGTCGGCCATGGTGGTGAGCACCTCGTCGGCGCCGTAGCCGTTGACGTACATGACGAACCCGAATCCGAAGTGGTCCAGGTAGGCCTTCGAGGCGGCGGTCAGCTCGGCCATGATCTCGGGCCGCTCGTCGACGATGGCGCACTGCTCGGCCTGGGACTTCTCGCTTCCAGGCCGGCGGCCCACATCGGGGTAAGCCTGCAGAATCGAGTCGATCGAGTCCTCGCCGAGCCCGAACAGCAGCGTGTCGGCGTAGCGGAAGAGCTGATCGTGGCTGTCGAACGGGCGAGCGCGGGCCAGGTCGGCGGCCAGCGGGACGCTGTAACAGCATTCGAAGATCGCGTGCACGGCCCGGCGCATCGGCATCGCGTTGAACGCGTCCAGGCCGATCCCTTGATGCAGTAACACACCGCCATGATCGAAGCCCGATGGAACGTCGGCGTTACGCAGTGTTACGTCGACGCAAATTCCCCTGTGGCGTAAGTCTCACCCGGCCCGATCGGCCGGCGAATCAGTGCCCGGAGGTCTTGAACCGCTCGATCGAGCGATTCACTTCGGCCTCGGCCTCTTCGCGGCCGACCCAGTCGGCGGCCTTGACGAACTTGCCCGGCTCGAGGTCCTTGTAGTGCACGAAGAAGTGTTTGATCGCCTCGAGCTCGAACGACGACACGTCGCCGATGTCGGTGATGTGGTCCCAGCGCGGATCGGCCAGCACGCACAGCACCTTGTCGTCGCCGCCCTTCTCGTCGGTCATCCGGAACATGCCCACCGGGCGGGCCTCCAGCACGCACCCCGGGAACACGGGTTCGGGAAGCAGCACCAGCGCGTCGAGCGGGTCGCCGTCCTCGCCCAGGGTGTCCTCGATGTAGCCGTAATCGGTCGGGTAGCCCATGGCGGTGAACAGATAGCGGTCCAGCTTCACCTTGCCGGTGTCATGGTCCACCTCGTACTTGTTGCGTGAACCCTTCTGGATCTCGATGAGCACATCGAACTGCACCGTCGTGACTCCTCAATGTCCGTGTTGGCGATGATCCGCCGACGTGGCGTGTGACCATGGGGCCGTCGGGTGACGGCGCGGCTTAACAGTAAACGAGGGATACCCTGCTCTACAGGGGTGGTTCTGGTTGTCGATCGAGGGCAGGAGAGACATGCGGCCCGCTCGTTGGCAGCGGTCCACCTACGTGGTGGTCGGCGCGGCGGTACTGCTGCTGGTGGTGGCGGTCGTGGTGGCCGCGGTGCTGGTGGCCTCCCGCCAGTCCGGCGAGCCGATCGCGGTGCCCCCCGTCCCGCCGCCGGCCAGCGCGCAACCCGAGGTCGTGCCGGTGTCCGACGCGGCGGACACACCGACGCCGCGGGGCCTGGCCGCGGTGCTCGCACCGGTGTTGGCCGACCCGGACCTGGGCCGGTTCACCGGCCGGATCAGCGACGCCCTGACCGGCGACGAGCTGTGGTCGCAGGGTGCCGACGTGCCGATGCAGCCGGCCTCCACCAACAAGCTGCTGACCACCGCCGCGGCGCTGCTGGCGCTCGATCGTGAGGACCGGCTGACCACCCGCGTGGTGTCGGACACCCCCGGGGTGGTGGTGCTCGTCGGCGGCGGCGATCCGACGCTGTCGGCCGCCCCGCGCGGCGAGGACACCTGGTACCAGGACGCCGCCCGCATCGTCGACCTCGCCGACCAGGTGCGACGCAGCGGGTTCGCGGTCAAGAGAGTGCAGGTCGACGTCAGCGCCTACAGCGGACCGACCATGGCGGTGGGCTGGGACCCGCGCGACATCGACGGCGGCGACATCGCCCCGATCGAGCCGGTGATGCTCGACGGTGGACGCACCCAGCCGGTCAGCGTGGAATCGCGGCGGTCCAAGACCCCGGCGCTGGACGCGGGGCGGGCCCTGGCCGTGGCGTTGGGGGTAGACCCGGCGACGGTGCGAGTGTTGCCGCCCGGCCACGGCGTCGAGGGCACCGAGCTCGCGTCGGTGCAGTCGCCGCCGCTGATGGAGCGCATGCACGACATGATGAACTACTCGGACAACGTGATGGCAGAGTCCATCGGCCGGGAGGTCGCCGCAGCGCTGGACCGCCCGGCGAGCTTCGACGGTGCGGCCCGGTCGGTGCTGAACACCCTCGCCGACGCCGGTGTCGACACCGGGGGCGCGCGGCTGCTGGATTCCAGCGGCCTGTCGGTCGACGACCGGCTGACCGCCACCACCCTCGACGAGGTGCTCTACACCGCCACCGGTGACACCCACCCGGCGCTGCGGCCGCTGGTGGATCTGCTGCCGATCGCCGGCGGCAGCGGCACCCTGTCCAACCGCTACCACGACACCGAGGCCGGTCTGGCCGCCGTGGGGTATCTGCGCGCCAAGACGGGCTCGCTGACCGCCACCAACACTCTGGCCGGCATCGTCACCGACGAAAGCGGCCGGGTGCTGACGTTCGCGCTGCTGTCCAACGAGGCCGGCCCCACCGGCCGCACCGCCCTCGACGCGTTCGCCGCGACGATCCGCTCCTGCGGGTGCAACCGATGAGCCCGCAACGCGCGGCGGGTTTCGACGTGGGTCGCGCCGTCGACTGGAATCTGGCGGCGACGCTGGGCGGCAAGCTGGCCCGGCCGCAGCCGGCCGCCACCGACTACACCCGCAGGCAGGTCGTCGACCAGCTCACCGCCTCGGCGCGCGCCGCCGAGGTCCCGGTGCGGGAGGTCACCGGGCTGGCCGAAGGCGGTGACATCCCCGAGGCGCGGATCGTCGACCGGCCGGAGTGGATCGAGGCGGCCACCCGCTCCATGCGGGTGATGACCGGCGGGAGCGTCGACGACGCCGCGAAACCGCGGGTGATCAGCGGACGCATCGCCGGAGCGCAGACCGGCGCGGTGCTGGCTTTCGTGTCCTCGGGCATCCTCGGCCAATACGATCCGTTCGCCGCGGGAGGCGGTGAGTTGCTGCTCGTCTACCCCAACGTCATCGCCGTGGAGCGTCAGTTGCGGGTGGTTCCGAGCGATTTCCGGATGTGGGTCTGCCTGCACGAGGTCACCCACCGCGTGCAGTTCCGGGCCAACCCGTGGCTGGCCGAGCTGATGTCGGAGTCGCTGGCGGTACTGACCGACGACGGCGGAGAGGACGTCACCGCGGTCGTCGGCCGGCTGGCCGGGTACCTGAGGGAACGTCGCAGCGCCGCCGACGGCGAAGCTGCCGAACCGAATTCGTCGGGTGTGCTGGGTCTGCTGCGGGCGGTGCAGTCGGAGCACCAGCGCGAGGCCCTGGATCGTCTGCTGGTGCTGGGGACGTTGCTGGAGGGGCACGCCGACCACGTGATGGACGCCGTCGGTCCCGCGGTGGTGCCCTCGGTGGCCACCATCAGGCGCAGATTCGACGACCGCCGGCAACGCCATCAGCCGCCACTGCAGCGGCTGATGCGGGCGCTGCTTGGTATCGACGCCAAGATGAGCCAGTACACCCGGGGCAAGGCGTTCGTCGACGCGGTGGTGGCCAAGGTCGGGATGGCACGTTTCAACACGGTCTGGTCGAGCGCTGAAACCCTGCCGTTGCCAACGGAAATCGACGAGCCGCAGCGATGGATCGACCGGGTGCTCTAGCCGAACTGCGGGCCGCGTTGACCCGCTTCGTCGGTGCTCACGATGTCGGTGACACATGGTGCGTCGCCCTGTCCGGTGGAGCGGATTCGCTGGCGCTGACCGCGGTCGCGGCGGCGATGCGGCCGACCACCGCGCTGATCGTCGACCACCGCCTGCAACCCGGCTCCGACGAGGTGGCCCAGACCGCGCGCGCTGCGGCGGTGGCGCTGGGCTGCGTGGATGCAGCGGTCATCGGTGTCGACGTCGGGACCGCGGGCGGGCCGGAGGCGGCCGCCAGGACGGCGCGCTACCGGGCTCTCGACCGCGCCAGGGCGGGAGCCCCGGTCCTGCTCGGGCACACCCTCGACGACCAGGCCGAGACGGTGCTGCTGGGCCTGGGGCGCGGTTCGGGCGCCCGCTCCATCGCGGGCATGCGTCCCCACGACCCGCCGTGGTGCCGCCCGTTGCTCGGGGTGCGCCGCGCGGTGACCCGGGCGGCGTGCGCGGAGGCGGGGCTGACCCCGTGGCACGACCCGCACAACACCGATCCGCGCTACACCAGGGTGCGGTTGCGCACCGAGGTCCTGCCGCTGCTCGAAGACGTCCTGGGCGGCGGGGTGGCCGAAGCGCTGGCCCGCACCGCGACCGCGCTGCGCGACGACGGCGAAGCCCTGGACAGGCTGGCCGC
>NZ_JBSWXU010000052.1:0-30894 GCF_056160785.1 Mycobacterium sp. ABE4_509
GCCTCCTTGAGTGCCGCGACCGCGTCGCGGGCCGCCCGCGAGTTCTCCGCGGCCAGGGCATCGGCGGCCGCACCGAGAACCGCGGCCACCGCGGTCTCGTGCCCGGGCCGGACCTTCACCAGATCCGCAATCGAACCGAGAAGCCCGGTGCCGCTGCGGTTTTCCTGCAGCCAGGCGGCACCGTCCCGGCGGTCCAGGCCGACCGAGAGCGCGTCGATGCGGGCTTGCAGCGAGGCCACCTGGCGTTCGGCGGCCCGCTCGGCGGCCTGCAGCTCGGTGACCCGTTCGTCGGCCAGCCGCAGCGCGGTCACGGTGCGATCGTGGTGTTCGTCCAGACCGACCTCGCCGGCGTCGAGTTCACCGACGCGGCCCTGCACCATCTCGAACTCGGCCTGCGTCTGCTGGGCGCGAGTGGCGGCCTCGTCGATTCCCACGGTCAGCCGGGCCACCGTCTCGTCGATCGAGTCGACCCGGGTGCGCATCGTGTCGACCTGACCGGAAAGCCGGGCCAGCCCCTCGCGGCGGTCGGCCTCGGCGCGCGCGGCGGCGAGGTGGGCACGCTCGGCCTCGGCGGCGGCGTGCTCCCGCTCGGCGAGCTCGGCACGTGCGGCCTCGAGGCGTTCCTGCGACTCGGACAGTTCCTCGAGCAGCTGGCGTTCCTGTGCGGCGACCTCGTCGGCCTGCGCCTCGAGTTCGTCCGGGTCGGGCCCGCCGGAGTGCTCGGGCTCGGCGTCGAGATGCTGGGCGCGCTCCCGGGCGATCCGCACGGTCGCGCTGACCCGCTCGGCCAGCGCCGAGAGCCGGAACCAGCGCTGCTGGGCGGCCTCGGCCCGCTCGCTGAGGTCGCCGACGGCACCTTCGTGGGCCTCCAGTTCCGCGGATGCGGCTTCGAGCCGCTGAGTGAGCTCGTCGTGCTCGCGGCGCAGCGTCGTCTCGGTCTGATTGGTGTTGTCGAACTCCTCCTTGCGGGTGACCAGGTCGTCGGCGGCCAGCCGCAACCGTGCGTCGCGAAGGTCGGCCTGGATGGTCGCCGCGCGCCGCGCCATCTCGGCCTGCCTGCCCAACGGCTTGAGCTGACGGCGCAGCTCGGTGGTCAGGTCGGTCAGCCGCGCCAGGTTGGCCTGCATGGAGTCGAGCTTGCGGACGGCCTTCTCTCGGCGTTTGCGGTGCTTGAGCACCCCCGCGGCCTCCTCGATGAACGCCCGCCGGTCCTCGGGCCGGGACTCGAGAATCTCGGCCAGCTTGCCCTGACCGACGATGACGTGCATCTCGCGGCCGATGCCCGAATCGCTGAGCAGCTCCTGGACGTCCATCAAACGGCAACTGCTGCCGTTGATCTCGTACTCGCCGGCTCCGTCGCGGAACATCCGCCGGGTGATCGAGACCTCCGAGTAGTCGATCGGCAGTGCGTTGTCGGAGTTGTCGATCGTCAGCGTCACCTCGGCGCGGCCGAGCGGGGCCCGCGAGGAGGTGCCGGCGAAGATGACGTCCTCCATCTTGCCGCCCCGCAGCGTCTTGGCGCCCTGCTCACCCATCACCCAGGTCAGCGCGTCGACGACGTTGGACTTGCCCGATCCGTTGGGGCCGACGACGCAGGTGATGCCGGGTTCGAACCGCAGAGTCGTCGGCGAGGCGAAGGACTTGAAGCCCTTCAGCGTCAGACTCTTCAGATGCATGACGAGTCACCCTACCGCCGGGAACCTCAGCGCTCGGTGAAGCCGTTGAACGCGTCGGCCGGTTCGGACCAGTCCGCGATCACCTTGTCGACCTGGCCGGGGGTTTTCGGCCCCTCGAGGGCGCTGAGCAGCTGTTCACAGGCTCGGCGGGGGCCCTGGGCGACCACCTGGACCCGGCCGTCGGGCTTGTTGGCCGCGTAGCCGGTGAGCCCCAGTTCCAGGGCCCGCGAGCGCGTCCACCAGCGGAAACCCACCCCCTGGACCATGCCGTGCACCCAGGCGGTCAGCCGGACGTCATTCTCCCCCAACATCTTTCACCTCAAATTTCACTTCAGCCCCAGACTTTAACGTCCGTCCCACTGTGCACACCTGGTCGATGGCACGCTCCACGACAGTGAGCAGCCGGGTGAGCTCGTCTGCGGACAGCCCGGACAGGTCGACCTCCAGCGATTCCTCCAGCAGCGGATACCGCTCCTGCTCGCGGTCCGCTGGCCCGGATACCCGGATGGTGGCCTGGTAATCGTCCCCGAGGCGGCGGCGCAGCGGCTGATCACTGGACAGCCCGCTGCACCCGGCCAGCGCGATCTTGAGCAACTCGCCCGGTGTGAAGACCCCCTCGACGTCCTCGGAGCCGATGAACACCTCGGCGCCGCGCGTGCTTCGGCCGGTGTAGCGGCGCACCCCGGTGCGCTCCACCCATAGATCGGTCATGGCTCTTTTCTACAACGCTCTTTCCACAGCGTCGCGCCCATGCCCCGCCGAACAGGCATTCCAGCAGCCGAAGCGCGAGTTGAAGCCGAAGCGCGAGTGCGAACCTGCCGGAATGCCGTTTCGGCGAGATCAGGGGCGGCGCGTCCGGGGGCGGGGCTGGCAGCGGGGGCAGTAGAACGACGAACGGTTCATGAACTTGTCCCGGCGCATCACCGCCCCGCACCGCCGGCACGGCTGACCGTCCCGGCCGTAGGCGTCCAGCGACCGGTCGAAATAGCCGGACTCGCCGTTGACGTTGACGTAGAGCGAATCGAAGGACGTACCGCCCTGGCCCAGGGCGTCGGTCATCACCGCTGCCGCGGCATCGAGCAGCTCCCCCAGCGCCCGCCGGGACAGCCCCGAGGCCAGCCGGGCACCGTTGATCTTGGCGCGCCACAGCGCCTCGTCGGCGTAGATGTTCCCGATCCCGGAGACCACGCTCTGGTCCAGCAGCTGGCGCTTGATCTCGGAGTTCTTCTGCCGCAACACCTTCACCACGGAGTCGCGGTCGAAGCCCGGATCGAGCGGATCGCGGGCGATGTGCGCGACCGGCTCGGGAACCTCGGCACCGTCCACGCTCACCAGATCGGCGAGCATCCAGCCGCCGAACGTGCGCTGATCGACGAAGCTCAGCGCGGTGCCGTCGTCGAGCAGCACCGCGATGCGCAGGTGGGCCTCGTTGGCGACCGGCCCCAGCAGCATCTGCCCGCTCATGCCGAGATGGACGACCAGCGCGGTGCTCCCCGGACCTTCCCCAGCCGGCTCGTCGGACTCCTCGCACAGCGTCAGCCACAGATATTTCCCCCGCCGGCCCGTGCCGGTGATCCGGGTGCCGAGCAGGCGTGCGGTCAGGTCGGCGGCACCGGCGACGTGACGGCGCACCGCGCGAGAGTGGTGCACCCGGACCGCGGTGATCGTCCTGTCGGCGACATGGGCGGCCAGGCCGCGGCGCACGACTTCGACCTCGGGGAGTTCAGGCATCCGGGTTCAGGGCGTTCCACGCCGCGGCCGCGGCGCGCAGTTCAGCCTCCTTCTTGGTGCGGCCCACCCCGGTGCCGTACTCCACCCCGGCGATCACCACCACCGCGGTGAACTCCTTGTCGTGGTCCGGCCCGGTCGACGTCACCAGATAGGTCGGCGCCCCCAGACTTCGCGAGGCGGTCAGCTCCTGCAGGCTGCTCTTCCAGTCCAGGCCGGCGCCCAGCGTGGGGGCGGTGTCGAGCAGATCGCCGAACAGCCGCAGGATCACCTTCCGCGCGATCGCGCCACCATGCTCGACATACACTGCGCCCAAGAGGGATTCGACCCCGTCGGCGAGGATGCTGGACTTGTCTGCGCCACCCGAGCTCTCCTCCCCCTTGCCCAGCAGCAGGTAGGAGCCCAGGCCGCCGGCGCAGAGCTGGCGGCCGACATCGGCGAGCGCCTGGGTGTTGACGATGCTGGCCCGCAGTTTGGCCAGATCACCCTCCGAGCGTTGCGGATGGCGGTGGTAGAGCTCCTCGGTGATGGTCAGCCCGAGCACGGCGTCGCCGAGGAACTCGAGACGCTCGTTGGTGGGCAGGCCGCCGTTCTCGTAGGAGTAGCTGCGGTGGGTCAGTGCCATGGTCAGCAGCTCCTCGGGGAGCTCGACGCCGAGCGCGTGCAGCAGCGGCTCGCGGTCGACCGTCACCGCTGCTCGCCGGTCTGGTCACGGAGTTCGGCCAGCTTGGCCCAGCGGGGATCGATCTTCTCGTGCCCGTGCCCGCGTTCGGCGGAGGCCAGCGCGACCCCGCAATCCGGACAGAGCCCGGCGCAGTCGGGGCGGCAGACCGGTGAGAACGGCAGGGCCAGTCCGATGGCGTCGACGATCGGCTGCTCGAGATCGACGGTTTCGGACCCGCGAGACCGGCTGACCCGGGCCACCTCGTCGGCCTCGGTGGTCTCGTCGGTCGCACTGTCGGGGTAGGCGAACAACTCGGTGAGGTCGATGTCGACCTCACCGGTGATCGCGGTCAGACAGCGCGCGCACTCCCCCACGGTCGGCGCGGACACCGTCCCGGTGACCAGCACCCCCTCCGAGACCGATTCCAGTCGCAGATCCAGGTTCAGGGGCGCACCTTCGTCGACGGCGATCAGCTCCACGCCGATGCGCGACGGGCTGGCCACCGTGGTGTCGACGGTGATCATCGAGCCCGGCCGCCTACCGAGCCGGGAAATGTCGATCACCAGCGCAGACCGCGGACCTCGGTGCGCCGCTGCGTTCGCATGCGTCGCCATGGACGTATCGTACGGGCCGAAAGCCAGCTAACTGTCAGCGTGTTCGGCGCAGCCCCGCGCAAGCCCCGCGCAGTCCCCGGGGCCGGTCAGCGGGACGCGTAGTCGTGGGTTCCGGCGGCGGTGCGCAGCTGGTGCCGCCCACGACCCACCGAACGCAACGTCCCGTTGAGGAAGTCCTCGAACTCGGCGAGTTTGCTGTCGACGTAGATGTCACATTCGCCGCGCAGCCGGTCGGCCTCGGCGTGGGCGGAGTCGATCATCCGGCTCGCCTCGCCGTTGGCGGTCGCGACGATCTCGGTCTGCGAGACCAACCGCTGCTGTTCCTTGATGCCTTCTTGAACGGCCTTCTCGTAGGCCAGGTTGCCGCTCTCGATGAGCCGGTCGGCCTCCGACTTGGCCCGCCCGGTGCTGGCCTCGTACTCCCGCTTGGCAGCCGCGGCGATCCGGGCGGACTCTTCGCGGGCCTCGGCCACCATGCGTTCGCTGTGCTGCCGCGCCTCGGCGACCATCCGGTCGGCCTGCGCCTTGGCCTCGGCGAGCAGTCTGTCGGCCTCGGTGCGGGCGTGGTTGACCATCGAGTCGGCCTCGGCATTGGCCGTCGACACGGTGGACTCCGCGTGCTCCTTGGCTTCGCGCAGCAACCCGTCGCGCGCGTCGAGCACATCCTGGGCGTCGTCGAGCTCCCCGGGAATCGCGTCTTTGATGTCGTCGAGCAACTCGAGCACGTCGCCGCGCGGTACCACGCAGCCGGCCGTCATCGGCACGCCGCGGGCCTCTTCGACAATCGCTCCCAGTTCGTCGAGCGCTTCAAAAACTCGGTACACGGCGACACCCCTTCAGGCGTAGTTGACAGTGACCAGTGTGCCTGGTGTTACGTCTGCGACTGGGCTACCGGCGCCGGTGTGTCGTTGTGAAAAGCTCGTGAACACCCGATTATGTCAACTCACCGGGCGCGCCGCGGTCCTGCGGCCCGCAGCGATCACGCCCGTTCGGCGAGCTTGGCCTGCAGCCGGGCGTTGACCGGGGCCGGCAACAGCTCGCTGACGTCACCACCGAGCGACGCCACTTCCTTGGCCAGCGACGACGAGACGAACGAGTAGCTGGGGGTGGTCGCGACGAAGAACGTGTCGACGCCGGCGATGTGCTTGTTCATCTGGGCCATCTGCAGCTCGTACTCGAAATCGGTGCCGGTGCGCAGACCCTTGACGATGGCCGTCAACCCGCGGGCCTTGACGAAGTCGACGACGAGCCCCTGCCCCGTCTCGACACGCAGGTTCGGCAGATGCGTGGTGGACTCCTCGATCAACGCGATGCGCTCGTCGAGGCTGAACATGCCCTTTTTGTTGGGGTTCACCAGAATCGCCACGACAACCTCGTCGAACTGGGCCGCCGCCCGCTCGAAGATGTCGACATGACCCAGGGTCACCGGATCGAAGGATCCCGGACACACCGCACCACTCATGGATTCCGACCGTAGCAGGCGGCATTCGACTCCCGAGCACTCGCGATCGGCGCCGGCAAGGGGCCGCGGTCAGTCCCGTTCGGCCAGCTCGATGCGGGTGTCGCCGTACCGGCGGGCTCGCCACGGCGACCAGCCTGGCGGCCAGTCGATCTCGTGTCCGGACGCGGGGCGCTCGATCACCGCGACGCTGCCCGGCACCACCCAGCCGGCCGTGCCGAGCGTGTCGAGCATGTCGAGCACCTCGGCATCGCCGACCCCGTACGGCGGGTCGGCCAGCACCAGCTCCACGGGCGTCGACGCGCCGGACGCCAGCACCGCGGCAACGGATCCGCGGCGCACCGCCGCGGCCCGCTGCACCCCGAGCGTGGCGATGTTGCGTTCGACGACCGCGGCGGCCCGCGGATCGGACTCGACGAAGAGCACCGACCCAGCTCCCCGCGACAGCGCCTCCAGACCCAGCGCCCCCGACCCCGCGTAGAGATCGAGGACCGCGATGGAGGCGAAGTCGATGCGCGCCGACAACACGTTGAACAGCGACTCGCGGACCCGGTCCGTGGTGGGCCGGGTGCCCGATCCGGACCGCTGCTGCGGCACCGTGATCCGGCGCCCGCCCAGGCTGCCGGCGACGATACGGGTCAGGTTGATTCCCCGGTCGCTTCGCTCCTGCCCGCCGAACCGACCACCACCAGCAGATCCCCGCCCTCGACCTGGGCGGTGGCCGACACGGCGACCCGGGAGACGGTGCCGGCCTTGGGGGCGGTGATGGCGGCCTCCATCTTCATCGCCTCGATGGTGGCGATCGTCTGGCCGGCATCGACGGTGTCGCCCTCGGCGACGCTGACGGTGACCACCCCGGCGAACGGTGCGGCGACGTGGTCGGGGTTGGTGCGATCGGCCTTCTCGGCGACGGGAATGTCGCTGGCGACGCTGCGGTCCCGGACCACCACGGGGCGCAGCTGGCCGTTGAGGATGCACATGACGGTGCGCATGCCGCGCTCGTCGGGATCGGAGATCGCCTCCAGGCCGATGAGCAGCTGGACGCCCTTCTCCAGGGTGACGCGGTGTTCGTCACCGTGGCGCAGGCCGTAGAAGAACTGGTTGGCCGACAGACTCGAGGTGTCCCCGTAGAGCTCGCGGTGGGCCTCGAACTCCTTGGTCGGCCCGGGGAACAACAACCGGTTCAGCACTGCTTGACGGGCCGCACCTTCCTGCGCGAGCACCGCGGTGTCCTCGGCGGTCAGCTCGGCGGCCGGCTTGGCCGGCGCGCGCCCGGCCAACGCCTTGGTGCGCAGCGGCTCGGGCCAGCCACCCGGCGGATCCCCCAGCTCCCCGCGCAGGAACCCGATCACCGAGTCGGGAATGTCGAATCGCGCAGGGTCGGCGGCGAACTCGTCTGCGCTGATCCCCGCCCCGACCAGGGCCAGCGCCAGGTCACCGACCACCTTCGACGACGGCGTCACCTTGACCAGCCGGCCCAGGATGCGGTCGGCGCCGGCGTAGGCCGTCTCGACCTCTTCGAAGCGGTCGCCCAGACCCAGCGCGATCGCCTGCTGACGCAGGTTCGACAGCTGGCCACCGGGAATCTCATGGTGATACACCCGCCCGGTCGGTGCGGGCAGGCCGGATTCGAACGGCGCGTAGACCTTTCGCAGCGCCTCCCAGTACGGCTCCAGATCGCACACCGCCGACAACGAGAGCCCCGAGTCGTATTCGGTGTGCGCGGTGGCCGCCACGATCGAACTCAGCGCCGGCTGACTGGTCGTGCCGGCCAGCGACGCCGCCGCCCCGTCGACCGCGCTGGCGCCGGCCTGCCAGGCCGCCAGGTAGGTGGCCAGCTGCCCACCCGGAGTGTCGTGGGTGTGCACGTGCACCGGCAGGTCGAACCGGCTGCGCAGCGCGCCGACCAGCATGGCCGCCGCCTGCGGACGCAGCAGACCCGCCATGTCCTTGATCGCCAGCACGTGCGCGCCGGCGTCGACGATCTGCTCGGCCAGCTTGAGGTAGTAGTCCAGGGTGTAGAGGTTCTCGCCCGGGTCGGACAGATCGCCGGTGTAGGACATCGCCACCTCGGCCACCGCGGTGCCCGTCTCGCGCACCGCATCGATGGCCGGGCGCATCGACTCGACGTTGTTCAGCGCGTCGAAGATGCGGTAGATGTCGACCCCGGTGGCCGTCGCCTCCTGGATGAACGCGTGGGTCACCGACTCCGGATACGGCGTGTAGCCCACCGTGTTGCGCCCGCGCAGCAGCATCTGCAGGCAGATGTTGGGGATGGCCTCACGCAGCGCCGCCAGCCGCTCCCACGGATCCTCCTTGAGGAACCGCAGCGCCACGTCGTAGGTCGCCCCGCCCCAGCATTCGATGGACAACAGCTGCGGGGTCATCCGCGCGATGTAGGGCGCCGCCATCAACAGGCTCGACGTGCGGATCCGGGTGGCCAGCAACGACTGATGCGCGTCGCGGAACGTGGTGTCGGTGACCCCGACCGACTTCGACTCCCGCATCCAGCGCGCGAACGCCTCTGGGCCCACCTCGGCCAGCAGATGCTTGCTGCCGCGCGGCGGCATCGACTCCAGGTCGATCTGGGGCAGCTTGTCGTGCGGGTACACCGTCGACGGCCGCGGACCGTGCGGCTGGTTGACCGTCACACCGGCCAGATAGTTCAGGATCTTGGTGCCCCGGTCCGCCGGTGAGCGCGCCGTCAGCAGGTACGGCCGCTCATCGATGAACGACGTGGTGATCCGCCCCGCCCGGAAGTCCGGATCGTCGATGACCGCCTGCAGGAACGGAATGTTCGTCGACACGCCGCGGACCCGGAACTCGGCCAGGGCGCGGTGCGCGCGGGCCACCGC
This sequence comes from Mycobacterium sp. ABE4_509, assembly GCF_056160785.1. NCBI lineage: Bacteria > Bacillati > Actinomycetota > Actinomycetes > Mycobacteriales > Mycobacteriaceae > Mycobacterium > Mycobacterium sp. ABE4_509. Next base: position 8,997 of record NZ_JBSWXU010000052.1, read on the forward strand.
GGTGGCGAAGTCCCGCCCCCGGCAGGTGAGCTTGACCAGCATCGAGTCGAAGTGCGCGCCGATCTCCGCACCCAGCACCGCGCCGCCGTCCAACCGGATTCCCGCCCCGCCCGGGGACCGGTAGGCGGTGATCCGGCCGGTGTCGGGCCGAAAGCCGTTGGCCGGATCCTCGGTGGTGATCCGGCACTGCATCGCCGCTCCCCGAATCACCAGATCCTGCTGGCTCAGACCCAGGTCCGGCAGACTCTCCCCCGACGCGATACGCAGCTGGCTGGAGACCAGGTCGACATCGGTGATCTCCTCGGTGACGGTGTGCTCCACCTGGATGCGCGGGTTGCACTCGATGAACACGTGATGTCCGCGTTCGTCGAGCAGGAACTCCACCGTTCCCGCGCACGTGTAGTCGATCTGACGGGCGAAGGCCACCGCGTCGTCGCAGATCTTCTCCCGCAACTGCGCCGACAGGTTCGGCGCCGGCGCCAGCTCGATGACCTTCTGGTGACGGCGCTGCACGCTGCAATCCCGCTCGAACAGGTGCATCACATTGCCGCCGGTGTCGGCGAGGATCTGGACCTCGATGTGGCGGGGGTTGACCACCGCCTGCTCGAGGTAGACGGTCGGGTCGCCGAACGCCGACTCGGCCTCGCGACTGGCCGCCTCCACCGCCTCGGGCAGCGCATCGCGGTCGGCCACCCGGCGCATACCGCGCCCACCGCCACCGGACACCGCCTTGACGAACAGCGGGAACTCCATGGTCTCGGCGGCGGCCACCAGCTCGCTCACCGACGCCGAGGGCTCCGAGGACGCCAGCACCGGCAGACCCGCCGTCCGCGCCGCGGCGATCGCACGGGCCTTGTTGCCGGTCAGTTCCAGCACCTCGGCGCTGGGACCGACGAACGTGATACCCGCCGCCGCGCACGCCGCGGCCAGCTCGGGGTTCTCCGACAGGAACCCGTAACCCGGATACACCGCATCGCAGCCGGCTTCGAGCGCCACCCGCATGATCTCGTCGACCGACAGATACGCCCGCACCGGATGGCCCGTCTCGCCGATCTGATACGACTCGTCGGCCTTCAGCCGGTGCAGCGAGTTGCGGTCCTCATAGGGGTACACCGCGACGGTGGCGATGCCCATCTCGTAGGCGGCGCGAAACGCACGGATCGCGATCTCGCCGCGATTGGCTACCAGGACTTTGGAGATCCGAGGGTTCTGACCGGCCACGGTTCACCCTAACCGCCGCGGCGGCGCCCCAGTCAGAGAAGGGTTGACCAATAGTTCCAGAAACGCACCAGAATCAGCAGGACGACCGCGGCGAACCACAGCGTCACGATCGACCATCGCCACGTGTGCAGCGCCCTGACCAGGACTGAGCCGCTGTTCTGGGGCGCCAGCACGATGCTGGCGACGACGACCAGCAGCGGGATCGTCACCGCCCACACCACCATGCAGTACGGGCACAGCGCACCGATGCGGTACAGGCTCTGGAAGATCAGCCAGTGCACGAACACGGCTCCGGCCAGCGTTCCCACCGCCAGCCCGGCCCAGTACCACCGCGGCATCCGCACATCGGCCACCGCCAGCACCCCGGTGACCAGCACGACGCTGAAGGAGACGATGCCGATCAGTGGGTTCGGGAAACCGAACAGCGACGCCTGCGGGGTGATCATCACCGACCCGCACGACAGCACCGGGTTGATGCTGCAGGTCGGCACGTAGTCGGGGTTGATCAGCAGTTCGATCTTCTCGACGGTCAGGGTCAGCGACGCGGCCAGCCCCAGCACCCCGGCGAGAAGCACCCAGACCGCGCTGGCCCGCGGCACCGCGAGCCCGGGCTGCCCGTCACCCGACGGGCCCCGCTGCTCGACCGGGTCGGCCGAGGCGACGGTCATGATGCCGGCGCCGGCGCCGGCGCGGGGGGCGCCGCCTCGAGACCGGGCACGTCACCGACGATCTCCTCGATCTTGGTGACCAGCGCCTGCGGGGTGCTGTACTGGTAGTCCTCGCCGTTGATCTTCATGGTCGGCGTGCTCTTGATGCCGGCGGCCGCCGCCATCCCGGCGACCATGTCGACGTAGGTGCCCTTCTCGATGCACTCCGGGACGGTGCCCGAGGCGCCGGCCTGGCGCGCCAGTTCGACCAGCTGGCTGTTGTCCGGGAAGCCGGTGGCCAGCTCACTCGGTTGCTGGGCGTACAACGCGGCGTGGAAACGCTTGAACGCGTCCACCGAGTCGTCGGCGACGCAGTAGGCGGCGCCCCCGGCCCGGGACGGATAGTTGTCGTTCTGGGGCCGGTCCAGGATGCCGACCATGTAGTAGTCGACGGCTGCGGCACCCGAGTCGATCAGGTTGGTCAGCGTCGGCCCGAACTGCTGCTCGAGTGTGCCGCAGTGCGGGCACAGCGCGTCCTCGTAGAGCGAGATGACCGCCTTGGGCTCGTCGGTGCCGTCCTTGGTGATCACACTGTTGGACGCGACGCGGACCGACTTGGTCTCACCGGCGGTCGGCTTGTCTTCGGCCGACATCATGATGTAGAGGATGAGGGCGGCCGCGAACAGCACCACTACCGAGGTCAAGCCGATCTGGACGAACAGGTTGCGCTTACGGTCGGCTGCCTTCAGGTCGTAACGCGCGTTCTTCTTGGGTTTGGAGGCCACGGGAACAGCGTACCGGCGGGCTCAGCGGCGGTTGGCCGGCGCGGGTGTCAAATGCGCGCGCATCGCCGAGATGAAATCGGCGGTGGCGGTGGCGCTCGCCCCGCCGAGCGGGAAGAAGTTGGCGAACCCGTGCACCACCTGGCCGTACTCGCGGTGGTCGACGGGTGTTCCGGCGGCCCGCAGCGCCGCGGCGTACTGGCGCCCCTCGTCGCGCAGTGGATCGAAACCCGCGGTGACGAGCAGTGCGGGCGGCAACCCCGACAGGTCGCCGGCCAGCAGCGGCGACACCCGCGGATCATCGGCCGCCAACCCGGAGGCGCCGAGGTAGTGGGCACGGAACCAGTCCAGGTCGCGGCGGGTGAGGAAGAAGTCTCGGGCGAACAGGGTCTTCGACCGCGTCTGACTGTCGTAGTTGACCACCGGGTACACCAGCAGCTGCAGCGCCGGCAGCTGTTGTCCGTCGTCGCGGGCCTGCAGCGAGACGAGCGCGGCCAGGTGCGCTCCGGCGCTGTCGCCGCCGACGGCGATCCGGTGCGGGTCGGCGCCGAGGTCGGCGGCGTGCTCACAGGCCCACCGGTATGCCGCGTAGGCGTCCTCGGCGCCGGCGGGCGCCGGGTGTTCGGGCGCCAGCCGGTAGTCGACCGACAGCACGTGAACCGCACCGGTCCGGCAGATCTCACGGCATAGGTCGTCGTGACTGTCGAGGCTGCCGATCACGTGCCCGCCCCCGTGGTAGAAGACCAGCAGCGGGGCGTCGGCCTCGGCCGCGCGGTAGTGCCGGGCGGCGATCGCACCGGCCGCTCCGGTGACGGTGATGTCGGTGACCGCCGCCACCGGTGGCCGCTGGGCGAAACTCGCCGCGAGCAGATCCAGTTGGCTGCGCGACACCGTGGGATCGTCGTCGGCGACCAGCCCGTCGATGCCCATGGCCCGCTGTCCGGCGAGCATGAGTTGCAGGGTCACGTCGAGGGTGTTGCCGTCGACGGTGATCGAGCGTCCGCCGAGCAGCAGCCGTTTCACCGCGTCGGGCACGTGCGGCAGCGAGCGCAACGTCACCCCCGCCAGCTTGTTGGCGACCACATCTGCGGTGCGGATCCCGGGGCGCCGCGTCGGCGCGGTGCTCGTCTGCGTCATGTCTGCTCCATCGTCTGGCCAGACCCTACCGGCGGTGCCGGGCGACGCGGGGCACCTCGGCAGCGATTAGGCGGCAATCGGCGCCGGCCATATAGTCAACGGCGAAATTCGGTGACTCCGGAGAAAAGGGCACGTGACAACCCCGGAAGCGCCGACCAACGAGCATCCACTTCAGCAGGGCAGGTGACATGACCTCGGCGGCCGCGATCCCCACCATCACACTCAACGACGACAACACGATGCCGGTGATCGGACTCGGTGTGGGCGAACTGTCCGATCCGCAGACCGAGCAGGCGGTGTCCGCCGCCCTGGAGATCGGCTACCGGATGATCGACACCGCGGCCGCCTACGGCAACGAGGCGGCCGTCGGGCGCGCGATCGCCGCGTCGGGCGTCCCGCGTGACGAGCTGTTCGTCGCCACCAAGCTGGCGACCGAGGAGCAGGGCTTCCAGTTGTCGCAGGACGCGATCAGGCGCAGCCTCGATCGGCTGGGGCTGGACTACGTCGATCTGTACCTCATCCACTGGCCGGGCGGCGAGCAGGGCAAATACGTGGACAGCTGGGGCGGGATGATGCGCGCCCGCGAGGACGGCCACACCCGCTCGATCGGCGTGTGCAACTCGCACGCCCACCACCTCGAGGACCTCATCCATCTGTCGTTCTTCACCCCGGCGGTCAACCAGATCGAGTTGCACCCGCTGCTCAACCAGGCCGAGTTGCGTGCCGTCAACGCCGAGCACGGCATCACCACCGAGGCCTACGGCCCGCTCGGGGTCGGCAACCTGCTGTCCAACCCGGCGGTGACCGCCGTCGCCGAGGCGCACGGCCGTACTCCGGCCCAGGTGCTGATCCGCTGGAGCCTGCAGCTCGGCAACGTGGTCATCCCCCGGTCGTCGGCACCGGAGCGGATCGCCTCGAACCTCGACGTGTTCGGCTTCGAACTGTCCGAAGAGCAGATGGCCTCACTCAACGACCTGGACGACGGCACCCGGTTCCGGCCGGACCCGGAGACCTACACCGGCAGCTGACCGGGCGCCGAGCCCCGGATCAGGCGGGGCTCGCCACGGAGTCCAGCGCCGCGGCGACACCCTTCTGTACCTCGGTCCCGTTGCCCCAGCCCACGTAGTAGTGCAGCATCAGCACGAGTTCTTCGAGCTCCTCGGTGCTCAGTTCGCCGTTGATCAGCGCACCGCGTACCTGAACCTCGATCAGGTCGGCTCGGCCCAGGGCGGCGGTGGCTCCGATGACCAGCAGCCGCCGGTCGCGGATCGACAGTCCGGGGCGGCTCCATATCTCGCCGAACAGATGCTCGATGGTGTCGTCGAGCGTCGCGTCGCGCTGATCGGGCATCATCGCGGCCACCTGCGGACCGTAGACCGCGGCCATCGTCTCCAGTCCGCTCGAGGCGCGCTCGGTCGGCGGCGCCGTGTCGGCCGGCTCCTCGTCGAGGCCGAGCGTGTCCGGGCCGACGGTCCGGGTGAGATCGACCAGCGGCACGTCGAGACCGTGGCCGGCAGCCAGTTCCTGGGCGGCTGAGAGGTCCTTGTCCATCAGCCGAGCCATCTGTGGGGCGTGCTCGTTCATCAGGTCCGGGTCGGCGATCTGCCCGCGCAGCAGCGTCGACATCGTCGTGGCGTCCGGGTCCGCTTCATCGATCACCGACAGCAGGGTGGCCGGGTCGACGCCGGCGGCACGGGCGATCTCGGCCGCCTCGTGCATCACCCGCCACCTGCCGTAGGTCACCACGTTGCGGGCGATCTTGGTGGCCATCCCCGCGCCGAGCGGACCGCAGTGCACGACGGACTTGGCGAAGTCGGCCAGCACCGGGGTCACCCGCCGCACTGTGTGGTCGTCTCCGCCCACCATCGCGACCATCCCGTTCTCGGCAGCACGATCCCCCGGGGTGACACCGCAATCGACAAGTGCCACACCAGATTCCTGGCACAGGCTGGCGAGCTCGGCGATGTCGGGGACGGCGAGGGTGGAGAGAACCACCACGATCGAACCCGGGCTCGCGCCGGCCAACACCCCGTTCTCGCCGCGAAGGACGGCGCGTACCTGGGCGACGTCGACGACGGCGATCAGCACCACGTCACTGCGCCGGGCGACCTCGGCGGGCGAGGACAGCATCGCCGCATCGTACGAAAGGCCCTCGGCGGCAGCTGGATCGATGTCGTACACGACCGGGGTGCGGCCGCTGCGAGCCAGGCTGACCGCAACTCCGCCACCGATCACGCCGAGGCCGATGACGCCGGCCCGCGCAGCACCCCGCGCGGAGGCGGCGCCTTCGGCCGACACAGGTTGGGCGAATTCCGGCTGCACACTCATGTGCGGAGTTCCTCTCGGTGCGTTCACTGGCTACCTTTACGATCGTAAAGTAATTAGACAGGCTTAGCACTGGTGAGATCACGCATACGGGCGACGGGTGCGTGCCACAGCGCACACCACCACCCGGTCAGGCCCTGCGGAGGATCTCGAATGCCCGAGTGATCAACTCCGCCTCGTCCGGATCGCCGCTGCGCCGGCCCAGTTGCCAGTTGCGCAGCCCTGCGCTGCGCAACGCCGCGACGGCGCAGCGGGCCAGCACCTGGCAGGCGAACTGGTCGTCCGGGCCGGCCGGGTCGCCATCGCGCAGGCGGTCCTCCAACGCGTCAGCGATCACCTGCTCGAATCTCAACAGCAGGCCGGGAGCCGATTTCTCGAGCTTCGGCCCCGGCGGCCCGTCGTGGAACAACCAGGTCAGGTTCGGCCGTGCGCTGCGAAGCCGTCCAGCGACGACGAAAAACGCCTGCTCCACGGCCTCCAGCGGAGCCTCCCCGGCCGGGCGGAGCCGAATTTGTTCACCGAGCACAGGCAACCAGTCCTCGATGTCCTTGACCAACAGCCCTTCCTTGACCGGGAAGTAGCGAAAGAAGGTGCGTTCGGTCACCCCGGCCGCATCGGCGATGTCGCGCACCGTCGTGTGCTCGTAGCCCCGCTCGTCGAACAGCGCATCGGCGGCGGCCTGGATCGCCCGCCGGGTGGCGATCTTGTGCGCTTCGCGCCGGCCGACCTCGGTGGACATGGCACTCACTATGGCATCGACACCCACACTCTGTCATTGCTGACACTTTCGACGGGGCGACATCTCCGGCCCGCGCCGGACGGCAACCCTGCGCCCCCGCCCCCGCGCAACTCGCCGGATACCCACGGGGCTATGTTTAGAAATACCCCGTGGGGTGTACTGCCTGAACGAGGGCCGACGCGAATCCAGCCGAACGAGGAGGCCGATCTTGACGCAGCACGACACCGTCGACGGCGCGGCGAAAGGCCAAGCCACCACACCATGACCATCGTGTTCGCACTGAGCTTCGGCGCGCTGATCGGCGTACTGCTGGGGTTGCTCGGGGGCGGCGGCTCAATCCTGGCCGTTCCGGCACTGGTGTACGCCGTCGGCCTGGACATGCGGCAGGCGATACCGATCTCGCTGCTCGTCGTCGGACTGGCCTCGGCGGTGGGCGCGGTGCCGCGGGTCCGCGCCGGCCAGGTCCAATGGCGCCTCGCCGCGGTGTTCGCCGCCGCAGGCATCCCCGCGACCTTCGCCGGCACCGCCATCAGCACACGATTGCCCCAGAACGCGCTACTGATCGGGTTCGCCGTGGTCATGGTGATGGCCGGAGCGCGAATGCTCAGCGACACCGCCGGCACCGGAACCGCCTGCGACGTCGACGAAGGCGGCATCGACTGGCGCCGCTGCGCCCCACGATCGATCCCGGCCGGCGCCGCTGTCGGGCTGCTCACCGGGTTGTTCGGCGTCGGCGGAGGTTTTCTGATCATTCCCGCGCTGGTCATCGCACTGGGTGTGGACATGTCGATCGCGGTGGGAACCTCGCTGCTGATCATCGTGGTCAACTCAGCGGCCGGCTTCCTCTCCCACCTGCACGGCCTCCAGATCGACTGGGCGGTCACCGGCGCGTTCGCCGGCACGGCCACCATCTGCTCGCTGATCGCCGGAGCGCTGGCCACCAGCCTGGACACCAGGCGGCTCCAACACTGGTTCGCCTATCTGGTCTTCGCCGTGGCCACCTTCGTCCTCGTCGACACGATCTGGCTGCAATGAACTGAAGTTCTACGAAAACAACTGTCCCCCAACATCTGAGGAGGAAAAATGGACGTGACGATCATCGAGACATCAGGACTCGGCGACCGCAGCTACCTCGTCGGCGCAGACGGTGTGGCCGCCGTGATCGACCCGCAGCGCGACATCGACAGGGTGCTCGACCTGGCCCGCGACCGCGGGGTCGCGATCACCCACGTGCTGGAGACCCACATCCACAACGACTACGTCACCGGCGGGCTGGAACTCTCCCGCACCGTCGGGGCGCAGTACGTCGTCGCCGCCGGTGACGACGTCAGCTACGAACGCCGCGCAGTCACCGACGGCGACACGATCGAAGTGGGGCCGCTGACGTTCACAGTGATGCACACTCCCGGCCACACCCACACCCACGTCAGCTATGTACTGCACGACGACGAATCCGGCACCGCGGCTGCGGTGTTCACCGGCGGCTCCATGCTGCACGGCACCACCGGACGCACCGACCTGCTGGGCGACGCGGACACCGTCGAGCTCACCCACGCGCAGTTCCGGTCGGTGCGCCGGCTGGCCGCCGAGCTCGGCGACGACGTCGACGTGTACCCGACCCACGGCTTCGGCAGCTTCTGCTCGGCCACCCCGGCCAGCGGAGACGCCTCCACGATCGGCGACGAACGCCGCAGCAACCCCGCACTGACCAGCGACGAACAAACCTACGTCGACGACCTGCTGGCCGGACTCGGCGCCTATCCCGCCTACTACGCCCACATGGGTGTGATCAACTCCGAGGGCCCCGCACCCGTCGACCTGTCGATGCCCGAACCGGTCGACGCCGCCGAATTGCGCCGCCGCATCGATGCCGGCGAATGGGTTGTCGACCTGCGCAACCGCAAAGCCTTCGCCGCCGGACATCTCTCCGGCACAGTCGGTTTCGAGCTTTCCACCCAGTTCGTCACCTACCTGGGCTGGCTGTACCGGTGGGGCGCGCCGATGACCCTTCTCGGCGAGAGCCCCGACCAGATCCTCGATGCGCGACGCGAATTGGCTCGCATCGGCGTCGACAACATCACCGGGTCCGCCGCCGGCGACATCGCGACCCTGGCCGGTGACACCACGCCGGCCGGCTACCGGGTGGCATCGTTCGCCGATCTGACCGCGGCGATGCACACCGACGACCTCACCGTCCTCGACGTGCGCCAACCCGCCGAATACGACAGCAGCCACCTGCGAGATGCGGTCAACATCCCGCTGCACGAACTGCTCTCCCGCCGGGATGAGGCGCCCGCCGGACAGGTGTGGGTGCATTGCGGGTCCGGCTACCGGGCATCGATCGCCTGCTCGCTGATCGAGGCGGCCGATCGCGAGGTCGTGCTGATCGACGACTCGTTCGACAATGCCCCCGAGCGCGAACTGGTGCCCTAAGGTGCGCCGGTGTGACCCTCGACGAGCTCGCCGCCGGCCTGTCCGCGGCCGGCGCGACCACCGTACTGATCGACGGGCGAGCGGGATCGGGAAAGTCCACCCTGGCCGACCAGCTCCAGCACCGGTGGCAGGACAGCTCGGTGGTCCGGCTCGATGACATCTATCCGGGCTGGGACGGACTTGCTTGGGCGGTCGAACACCTCGGCACCGCGCTGCTGGCCCCGCGGGCGGGCGGCCGGCCGGGCCGGTGGCGACAGTGGGACTGGCACACCGACCGCCCCGCCGGATGGCACTCCGTCGCCCCCCGTCGGCGCCTGATCGTCGAAGGGGTCGGCGCACTGGCGGGGTCCCATCGCGGGCTCGCCGACCTCGGCATCTGGGTGGACTGCGCCGACGACACCCGCAAGCGACGCGCCCTGCGCCGCGACGGCGACACCTTCCGCCCGCATTGGGACCGATGGGCCGCCCAGGAGGAAGACCTGATCGCCCGCGACTCGCCCCGCTCGGCCGCCGACTACGTCGCAACCGGATCTGCTGCGGGCCGGTCCTGGACACTGACCGCGACCGACCACCCGACGTAGCGCCACCGGCGCCACCTGCGTTAACTTGGGAAGTCGGAAACACACGGGAGTGCACACTCGAGTGCGCTGAGAGGACGGCTGACCGGCTGTCGACCGTACGAACCTGACCGGGTAATGCCGGCGTAGGGAGATGCGCGTGATCACTGTTCGTCACGTAACACCGATCTGAACCCTGTCCGGGCCCGTCCGGCGTACCCCGCCGTCGCGGTACCCGTTCGAATCCCGTTTCACATCACCTGTTTTGAAGTCGGTTCGATCTCATTCGGACCGCACCCCCCGACGAGGAGTCTGCGATGGATCAGCCCAACCCCGACATCACATCCGCCCTGCGGTGGCGGGTGGTCGACATCGTGGTGGCCAGCGTGCTGGCGGTCGCCGCCGGCCTGGTCTTCGTGATCTGGAATGTCGCACACAACCCGATCAGCGCACCGCTGAGTGCGCTGCTTCCCGGCCTGCAGGCACTGGCCGGTGGCGGCTGGCTGTTCGCAGGCGTGCTGACCGCGCTGGTCATCCGCAAACCGGGAGCCGCACTCTACGGCGAGCTGGTCGCGGCAACCGTTTCGGCGCTGGTCGGTAACCAGTGGGGGGTACTGACCATCGAGTCGGGTCTGGTCCAGGGGCTCGGTGCGGAGCTGATCTTCGCCGTCTTCCTGTACCGGCGCTGGAACCTGCCGGTGGCGATTCTGGCCGGCGCGGCCTCCGGGCTGGCCCTGGCCGTCAACGATCTGATCCTCTGGTACCCCGGGGCCACGACGGCGTTCGGGGTCATCTACACCGCCTCGGCGGTCGTCTCCGGCGCCGTCATCGCCGGGGTGCTGTCCTGGTTCGTGGTGCGCGGTCTGGCCAGGACCGGAGCACTGAGCCGGTTCGAGTCCGGCAGGGCATTCGCCAGCCCCACTCCCTGATGCCGGATGCGACCACCGCCGGCCGGGGCGGCGCCGAGGTCGCGGCGTCGGACTGGGGCTGGCAGCACGCCGGGCAACGGCAGTGGGCGGTGCGCGGTCTGGACCTGACCATCGCAGCCGGGCAACGTGTCCTGGTGCTGGGGCCCTCCGGGTCGGGCAAGTCCACCCTGCTGCAGGGTCTGGCCGGGTTGCTCGGCGGCTCCGAGGAGGGGCACGAGGCCGGTCGCCTTCTCGTCGACGGCGGCCCGCCGTCGACGCGGCGAGCCCGCATCGGCATGGTGCTGCAGGACCCCGACTCGCAGGTGATCCTCTCCCGGGTGGGCGACGACGTCGCCTTCGGGATGGAGAACTTCGGGGTTCCCCGCGCCGAGATCTGGCCGCGGGTACGGGCCGCACTGCACTCGGTGGGCCTGGAACTATCGGTAGACCAGGACACCTCGACGCTGTCCGGGGGACAGAAGCAGCGCCTCGCCCTGGCCGGGGTGCTGGCGATGGATCCGGGCCTGATTCTGCTCGACGAGCCGACGGCCAACCTGGACGCGTCCGGGGTACTCGAGGTCCGCGATGCGGTGCGTGCGGCCGCCGACCGCACCGGCGCCACGGTCGTGGTGGTGGAACACCGGACCAAGACCTGGCTGCCCGTCGTCGATCGGGTCGTCGTGCTGGGCCCCGACGGCGACGTCGTCGCCGACGGGCCGCCCGAGCGCACCGTCACCGGCGAGCGGGACCGGCTGGTGCGGTCGGGCATCTGGGTGCCCGACGAACCCGTCGGGGCCATCCCCCGGCACCGCCCGGCCGCCGCCGAACCGCTGCTGGTCGCCACCGGACTCGAGGTCGGCTACCGCTCGGCCCCGCCGGTGCTCGCCGGACTCGACTTCGAGATCCGCCAGGGCCGGGTGACCACGCTGACGGGCCCCAACGGCACCGGGAAATCGACGCTGGCCCTCACCCTCGGCGGGCTGCTGCCGCCAAGCGGCGGCAGCCTGCAAGCGGCGCCGGACTTCTCTCCGTCGGGGCGCAACCGCGAGCCGGCACGGTGGCGTTCCCGCGAGTTGCTGACCCGGATCGCCACCGTCTTCCAGGATCCCGAACACCAGTTCCTCACCGGGAGCGTGCGGGCGGAGATCATGCTCGGGCCGAAGGCACTCAAGCGCTCCGAGCGCGACGTCGCCCGCCTGGCCGACGCGCTGCTGGACCGCCTGCGGCTGGCACATCTGGCCGACCGCAATCCCTACACCCTCTCCGGCGGGGAGAAGCGCCGGTTGTCGGTCGCGACCGTGCTGATCACCCGACCACGGCTGATCGTCCTCGACGAACCGACCTTCGGGCAGGACCGGCGCACCTGGCTGGAATTGATCACGCTGCTCGCCGAGATCGCCGACGAGGGAACCGCCGTCGTCGCGGCCACCCATGACGAGGAGTTCGTCGAGCTGCTCGCCGACGAACGCATCGAACTCGTTTCACCGGGCCACGAGGAGCGGCGCCGGTGACCGCGGCCGGCGCACCGGCCGCGGTCAACCCGGTGGCCAAGCTGCTGACCGCCGCGGTGATCGCCGTCGTGCTGGTGCTCAGCGTCGACTGGGTGTCGGCTCTGACCGCCCTGGTCCTGGAGATCCCGTTGTTCCTCGCGCTGGGGGTCCGCGGGCGCACCGCGGTGCTGCGTGGAGCGATCGTCGCCGTCGCGGCCGCGTTGACCGCGTTGACGAACCTGCTCTACGGTGAGCCGAGCGGCACCGTTCACTGGCATTTTCTGCTGGTCAACGTCAGCGATGGCTCGATCGACCTGGCCCTGGCGATGTTCCTGCGGGTGCTGGCCATCGCGCTGCCCTCGGTGTTCCTGTTCATCGATGTCACCCCGACCGAACTGGCCGACGGGCTGGCCCAGAACCTGCGGCTGCCCGCCCGGTTCGTGGTCGGGGCGCTGGCCGGGCTGCGGCTGATCGGTCTGCTGCGTCAGGACTGGCAATACCTGGGTTATGCCCGGCGGGCCCGTGGCGTCGCCGACAAGGACCGGGTGCGCCGCGTCCTCGGCCAGGCCTTCGCCCTGCTGGTCTTCGCGCTGCGACGCGGATCCAAGCTGGCGACCGCCATGGAGGCGCGCGGTTTCGGGGCCTACCCCACCCGGACGTGGGCCCGGCCGTCGACGTTCGGCGGGCGTGAGCTGGCGCTGGTCGGCGCCGGGCTGGGGATCGCGGCCACCGCGGTGGCCGTGTCGGTCGCCGCGGGAACCTGGGACTTCATCGGCCGCTGACCCGCGACCAACCGAGCACCCGACCGATTGCTGGGGTGGTCTGTCAGTACATGGATAGGTGGGCACTGGTTGGGCGATCCAGCGAGGGCGATCGTGGGTGATGAGCATCGACGACGACTTTCCGAGGAGGACGCGATGAAGCGAATCGTCACCCTGGCCGCGCTGACGGCGGCGACCGTCCCGCTGGGAATGTGGAAGGCGACCCCGGCCGGCGCCCAGGAACAGCAGCCCATGGAGATCTCGCGCGACGACAGCCGGCCGGCCTCTCCGGGCCCTGCGGAGACGTTCACCGGCGAGGTCAGCGTCAAGCCGCTGTTCGACCCCAACGAGGTGCGCAGCACCGGCGCCGGTGAGGTGACCTTCACCCCGTGCGCACGTAGCGCATGGCACACCCATCCGGCGGGTCAGACGCTGATCGTGACCTCGGGCACCGGGTGGGTGCAGGAATGGGGCGGCGAGAAGATCCAGATGAACCCGGGCGATGCGATCTGGACCCCGCCGGGTGTCAAGCACTGGCACGGCGCCACCGACACCGAGTCGGTGACCCACATCGCCCTGCAGGAGCCGGTCGACGGCAAGGCCGTCGACTGGATGGAACACGTCAGCGACGAGCAGTACCTGGGCTGACGGCTCGACCGGCTGCCCGAGAAAGGTCTCCCCCATGAAGATGCCCCGATGGACCCTGCTGGCCGCGGCGCTCACCACCGTCTCGATAGGGACCGCGGCCTGTGGCCAGAACGACGGCCCGGACTCGACCGCCGGCGAACAGTCTTCGGTCAACCTCGAAGCGGTGTCACCCGCCCTGGCCGACTACCGCGACCAGATCGTCGAATCCGAACTGTGGCAACGGCCCGGGCTGTCGGCCCGCGACCGCAGCGTGGTCACGGTCGCCTCGCTGATCGCCCGCAACCAGACCGCGGACCTGCGTGAGCAGATCTCCGCCGCACTGGACAACGGGGTGACCGCCGGCGAGGTGTCCGAGATCATCACCCACCTGGCCTTCTACGCCGGCTGGCCCAACGCGCAGGCCGCGGTCACCGCCGCGGAGCCCGTGTTCGCCGAACGCGACATCGACAGCGCAGAGTTGCCCTCCGCTGCACCGGAATTGATGCCACTGGACCAGCAGACCGAGGCTGCCCGCCTGGCCAACGTGCAGGAGAACTACGGCGGCGTGTCCCCCGGCGTCGAGCAATACACCACCGACGTGCTGTTCACCGACCTGTGGCTGCGCCCCGACCTGGAACCGCGTGACCGCAGCCTGGTCACCGTCAGTGCGCTGGTCGCCAACGGACAGGTCAACCAGATCACCTTCCACCTCGGCCGGGCGATGGACAACGGCCTGACCCAGGAACAGGCCGGCGAGGTGCTGACGCAGCTGGCGTTCTATGCCGGCTGGCCCAACGTGTTCTCCGCGCTGCCGGTATTCCGCCACGTCTTCGACAGCCGCGGGAATTGACGGCGACCATGACCGACTGGGCCCCACAGGACCTCGACACCATCGGCGAGGCGAACGAAATCCAGATCACCACGTTGCGCCGGGATGGTTCGGCTCGCGCCTACAAGCCGATCTGGGTGGTCCGCAGCGGAGACGATCTCCTCGTGCGCTCCTACCGCGGCGCCGACGGCGACTGGTACCGCCACGCACAGCGGTACCCGCACGGGCGGATCACGTTGCACGGCAACGAGTATAGGGTCTCGCTCACGGCAGCCACCGACATCGCAGCCGGCGCGGTGGACCAAGCCTACCGCGACAAGTACGGCGCGAACGGTTATGTCGACGCGATGACAAGCGACGAGGCCGCGTCGACCACCATGAAGCTCACTCCGGAATAGGCCGGCCGGCGCCGTCACCGCCGAGCATCGCCAGCGCGAACGACACATAGGAGCGGGCGATGTCTTCGGGTGACAGCGCGCCGCCGGCCCGAAACCACTGTGGCAGCGAGGTGCACGCTGGAAGCCACACCGGTACCCACCGCCCGGACCGTGGCTCTGGACGCCGACGGCTCCGTGACGGGCTCCCCACTGAGCGTCGTCGAGTTCGTCGCCGGGTCGGCGATCCGCAGCGCAGACGACCTGGCGTCCCTGTCGGACGGCGAGATCACGGTCGTCACCGAGGCACTCGTCGCAGCCTTGGTCGATCTGCACGCGGTCGAACCCGCCGCGGTCGGGCTCGCCGCCTTCGGCAGACCCGAAGGATTCCTCACCCGGCAGGTGAACCGGTAGTCACAGCAGTGGCAACGGGTCCGGCTGCACGATCGGCCCGACGTCGACCAGCTGGCCGCCCTGCTGTCCGACCGGATTCCCGCCGCATGTGACGCCGCCGTGCTGCACGGGGACTTCCGCATCGACAACACCCTGCTCGATCCCGACTGCGCGCAGCCGGTTCGCGCGGTCGTCGACTGGGAGATGTCGACGCTCGGCGATCCGCTGACCGATGTCGCCCTGATGTGCGTGTACCGCTCGCCGGCCTTCGACACGGTGCTCGGCACCTCCGCCGCGTGGACCAGCTCGCGCCTGCCCAGCGTCGATTCGCTGGCCGAGAGCTATACCCGGCGCTCCGGCCGGGACCTCGGCGACTGGGACTTCTACCTGGGGTTGGCGTATTTCAAGCTGGCCGTCATCGCCGAGGGCATCACCCACCGGGCCCGCAGCGGCACCGGCGGCGATCCCACCGCCGAGGGTGCCGCCGACGCGGTACCGGCCCTGGTCGCCGACGGACTCGCCGCGCTGCGACCGGCCCGCCGGGCGTGAGCGCAGGCCGGCGGGACCTGGCCATCCAGGTAATGCCAGTACATCCCACTTCCGCTGCATGCGGCCTAGCCTGGAGTCGTGGACAGCAAGAGCGACATCCGTGACTTCTTGACCACGCGGCGCGCCAAGATCACCCCCGAACAGGCCAATCTGCCCTCCTACGGAAGACGGCGCGTCCCCGGGTTGCGCCGCGAAGAGGTGGCCGCACTGGCCGGTGTGAGCGTGGACTACTACAACCGTCTGGAGCGCGGCAATCTCTCCGGGGTGTCGGATTCGGTGCTCGAGGCGATCGCCACCGCGTTGCAGCTCGACGAGGCCGAACGGCTGCATCTGTTCCGGCTCGCGCAGACCGCCAACGCCACCCCCCGCACCCGGCGGGCCACCCGGCGCCCCCAGCTGAGCCCCAGCCTGCAGCGAGTCCTCGACGGCATGACCGGTGTGCCGGCCATCGTGTGCAACGGCCGGATGGACCTGGTGGCGGCCAGCACGCTGGGCCGCGCCCTGTACTGGCCGGCCTACGAGTTCGAGTCCCCGAAGCCGAACCTGGCCCGATTCGCGTTTCTCGCCCCCGCGGCCGGCGACTTCTACCCGGACTGGGACGGCGCGGCCAGCGTCGCGGTGGCGTTGCTGCGCACCGAGGCCGGCCGCAATCCACACGATCCGGGCCTGACCGCGCTGGTCGGTGAACTCTCGACCTGCTGCACCGAGTTCCGGACGCGTTGGGCCGCCCACAACGTGCGCACCCACTACAACGGCACGAAGACATTCGGACACCCCGCCGTCGGCGACCTGACGCTGAGCTACGACACCATGGACCTGCCCGGCGACAACGGGCTGCGGCTGACCGCCTACACCGCCGAGCCCGCGTCCCGCTCGGCTGAGGGGCTGCAGCTGCTGGCAAGCTGGGCGGCCACCACGTTGGCCCCGCAGGATGCGCAGTCTCCCAGCGACATTCCCCAGCGCTGACAACCGCGTCCATCGAAAAGCGGGCGTCATACCCGAAGGTACGACGCCCGCTTCTTCGCCCCTGGCTCAGGGTTTGGCGAAGACCGGCATCACGCTGGCGTCGCCGTAATCCTTGATGTCCTCGACGTTCTTCAAGGTGTCCATGTCGGCTTCGGAGATCTCGAAGTCGACGTCGGCGTTGTTGCGCATGTGATCGGGGTTGGCGGTTTTGGGCAGCGGCAACGTACCGAGCTGCAGGCAGTAGCGGATCGACAGCTGCGGCACCGACACGCGGTACTTGTCTGCCAGTGTGGCCACTTCCTCGTTCTTCAGCAGCTCGCCGTGCGCCACCGGCGAGTAGGCCTCGACCAGGATGCCGTGGTCCTGGGTGTAGGCGATCAGATCGTGCGGGGTGTTGCTGATATGGGCGAGGATCTGATTGACCATCGGTTTCACGGTGGCGGCGTCCAGGATGTTGTCGACGTCGGCCTTCTGGAAGTTCGACAGCCCGATCGCCTTGAGCTTGCCGGCCTGGTGCGCCTCCTCGAGGGCCTTCCACACCTCGCGGTTCTCGGCGAAGTAGCGGTTCTCGCCGCCGAAATCGCCCCAGGGCTGCGGGCTGTGGATGATCATCAGGTCGATGTAGTCCAGACCCAGCTTCTCCAGCGAGCCGTCGATGCTTGCGGCCGCGTCCCGGTGGGTCTTGGCGCCCGCGTCGACCTTGGTGGTGACGAAGACGTCTTCGCGCTTCACCCCGCTGTCCCGCAGGCCGGCGCCGACGCCCTGCTCGTTGCCGTAGGCCTGTGCGGTGTCCATGTGGCGGTAGCCGATGTCCAGGGCGTCCCTGACGGCCTGCCCGACAACGTCGTTGTCGATCATCCAGGTGCCCAGCCCCAGCTTGGGGATCTCGAGCCCGTTGGACAGTGTGTAGTTCTCCTGCAGTATCACTGCGTCTCCTCTCGTTGCTTGCGACCACGGTCGATGCCTGCGCTCCCCGGTGGGGTACCCGATTAGCGCCCACGTGTCCCCGACCCGTCGGGAAAGCCGCCGCGAGGAGCGCCCGCCGGGCCCGGACGTGCCGTCCCGCTATCACCACTGAACACCGGGGATCGATGTCGCGACAGTGGCCGGTGATCCAGGTACTCGCAGTACACCCCTGACGCCCGTGCGCAGTTCAGGGGTTGTTGTACCAACGCGACCGGCAGCTCCCGCCCGGGCGGTTCAGGCCGCCGGGCAACTCTGCGCCGCCTGCTCCAGCACCGGCACCGACGCGGCGTCCACCGGCAGCCGGTAGCCGCGCAGCACCGCGATGAACTGCATGGCGTACTGGCAGTG
The DNA here is from genome assembly GCF_056160785.1 of Mycobacterium sp. ABE4_509. Classification (NCBI taxonomy): domain Bacteria; kingdom Bacillati; phylum Actinomycetota; class Actinomycetes; order Mycobacteriales; family Mycobacteriaceae; genus Mycobacterium; species Mycobacterium sp. ABE4_509. The sequence continues at coordinate 27,049 of NZ_JBSWXU010000052.1, forward strand.
GAATGCCTCGTTGGGCGGCATCCACCGGGCCGGCTGCTGATCCCCCTTGTCCTGGTTGGCATCTCCGGCGACGGCGATCAGGTTGGCCGGGTCGTTGGCGAAGCGCACCCGCATCTCCTCGGTCCAGCTGCGCGCCCCCAGATCCCAGGCCAACGCCAGCGGCACCAGGTGATCGATCTGCACGTCGGCACCGGTCTGTTCGCCGCGGGTGAATGCCACCGTCGCGTTGGTGTACGGATCGAGCAGCACCCCGGTGGCGACCGCGTCGGGGCAGCGCGTAATCGCCACATAGGTCTTGTCGATCAGATCCCGGTCCAGGATGTCGTTGCGGGTGTCGCAGCCGTTGTGGCCGCCCGGGGCGGTCGTGTCGTCGGTCCAGGACCTGCCGAACGCATCGCGGCGGTAGTCGTATCCCCTGACCCGGTCGGGGATCACGGCGATGCCTTCGAGCACGTCGACACCCGGGGCGACGGTCGGGATGTCGGCCCGGGCGATGTACTCCGAGGGACGTGAGCCCGTGGCCGACACCTGGTAGGCGACGACCACGGCGAGCAGCACCGCCACCGACAACCACAGGATGTGCTTGCGGCTCATGACTTGTCCAGGTATTCGACGCGGTCGGTGTCGGTGAACGGCGCCGACAGCGATGCCATGCCGGGGTCGCCCGGGTTGAAGTCGTAGACCGCCTCGCACAGGTCGCGAGCAGCCAGGATGACATCGCGGTGCTCGAACAGCGACAGGAAGCGCAACGTGATGGGACGGCCGTGCTGACTGAGTCCCAACACGTCGCCCTCGCTGCGCTCACGCAGATCGAGCTCGGCGAGTTCGAAGCCGTCCTGGGTGCCCGCCACCGCCTTGAGCCGTTGTCCGGCTTTGGATTCCTCGGGCAGATTGGTCGCCAGCAGACACAGGCTGGCATGCCGTCCGCGCCCGATCCGGCCGCGTAGCTGATGCAGCTGGCTGATGCCGAAGCGGTCGGCGTCCATCACCACCATGACGGTGGCGTTGGGCACGTCGACACCGACCTCGATGACCGTCGTGCACACCAGCACGTCGATCTCACCGGCACGGAACGCCGCCATCACGGCGTCCTTCTCATCGCCGGGCAGCCGGCCGTGCATCAACCCCAGCCGCAGCCCCGCCAGCGGACCGCGCTGCAGCCGGGCGAACAGGTCGACGACCGTCACCGGCGCAGGCCCGGACTCCTGGGCCTGCTTGTTCCCCTTCTTGCCCTTGCCGGCCGGCTTGTCGGGTTTGTCCTGCGCCCCGGTGTCGCTCTCGTCGATCCGGGAAGCCACCACGTAGGCCTGCCGGCCCGCGCCGACCTCCTCGACGATCCGCGCCCACGCACGGTCCAGCCAGCTCGGCTTCTGCCGGATGAAGATCGTGTTGGTGGTGATGGGCTGACGCCCGCGCGGCAACTCGCGCAGGATCGAGGTCTCCAGGTCGCCGTACACCGTCAGCGCGACGGTCCGCGGAATCGGGGTGGCGGTCAGCACCAGCAGATGCGGGGTGACACCCTCGGGGGCCTTGGCCCGCAACCGGTCTCGCTGCTCCACACCGAATCGGTGCTGCTCGTCGACCACCACCATGCCGAGCCGGTGGAATTCCACGGCGTCCTGCAGCAGCGCGTGCGTACCGATGACGATGCCGGCCTGCCCGGATGCGGCCTCGTCGCGCACCTCGCGCTTCTGCTGCGCCGACATCGACCCGGTCAGCAACACGACCCGGGTGGCCTCCTCGGCACCGCCCAGCTGCCCGGCCATCCCGAGCGGCCCGAGCATGGTGCGGATCGACAAGGCGTGCTGGGCGGCCAGAACCTCGGTCGGCGCGAGCAGCGCGCACTGGTAGCCGGCGTCGATCAGCTGCAGCATCGCCAGCACCGACACGATCGTCTTGCCCGAGCCGACCTCACCCTGCAGCATGCGGTTCATCGGACGCGCGGATGCGAGCTCAGCCGAGATCACCTCGAGCACCTCGCGCTGTCCGGCGGTCAGCTCGAACGGCAGTTGGCCGGTCATGGCTGCCGCCAACCCGTCCGGGCGCGGTTGCGCCGGTGGACCGGACTCCCCGAGCTCACCGTGCCGGCGCACCACCAGCCCCCACTGCAGCCCGACGGCCTCGTCGTGGGTGAGGCGCTCGACCGCCCGCGCGCGCTCGGCGGCGTTCTCGGCGAGGTGGATGGCCCGCAGCGCGGAGTCCTCGGACATCAAACCGTGTTCGCGCACATAGGCCTGCGGCAACGGTTCGGGAACCGGGTCGAGCACGTCGAGCACCTGGCGCACGCACGCGTAGATCTCCCAGGTCTGCATCTTGGAGTTCGCCGGATAGATCGGAAAGAAATCCTTCTCCAATTCGGTGAGCAGGTCCTCCCCCGACGCTCCGGTCGCGTCGGCCATGGAGGTCAGGGACTTGCTGCCCACACCCTTGCCGCCGTCGCGCAGCACCATGAACGCCGGATGCGTCAGCTGCATGGTGCTGCGGAAATAGCCGACCTCACCGGACAACATCACCCGGGCGCCCTCGACCAACGTCTTCTTCAGGTACTTCGGGTTGAAGAACGTCGCGGTCACCGCGGGACGGCGGTTCCCCAGCGTCACGACCAGGAACTCGCGTCTGGGGGTGCGGTTGGTCCACTTCGACTCGACCTTGGCGATGGTGTCGACGAACGTGACGTGCTCGCCCTCCTCGAGATCGAGGGTCTCGCCCTCCCCGCGGACGGTCATCGCGTCGCTGTACTTGCGCGGGAAGTAGCGCACCAACTCCCCGACCGTGCCGATGCCGAAGTACTGCGCGAGTTGATCGGCGGCCTTCTTGCCGATCACGAAATCGAGGCGGTCAGCCAGGGTGGCCATCTCACTCCACCCCGATCAGCAGCGCGTCCCCACCGTGGCCGGTGTGAAAGCACACCATCTCGGTACCGGGATGGTTCTCGCGCACATGGGCGGTCAGCGCGTCGGCGACGTCCTCCCCGACCCCGTCGCCGGTGAGCACCGTCACCAGCTCACCGCCCGCGGCCAACAGCACGTCGATCAGACCCTCACCGGCGGCCACCACGTTCTCGCCGACGATGACGACCTCGTTGCCGGCGATGCCCAGCCCGTCACCCGGCTTACAGGTTCCCGCCCAGGTCAGCGCTTCCTCAGCGGCCACCCGCACCGATCCGTGCCGGGCACCGGCAGCGGCGCGGGCCATCGTGAAACCGTCGTCGACCAGCCGGCGCTCAGGATCGTGCACCGCCAGCGCAGCCAGGCCCTGCACCATCGACGCCGCCGGGATCGGCGCCATCTCGATGCCCCAGTCCGACGCGACGGCCCAGCCGGCCAGCAGCTCCTCGGCCGCGATGTACCCGTTGGGCAGCACCATCACCTGGGCGGCACCGGTGTTGACCAGCGCATGCAGCAGCCGTTGGGCGCTGACCGGGGCCCCGGGTTCCGGACGCAGGGTTTGCGCACCTTCGCCGGCGAACAGGTGCTCGGCCCCGTCCCCGTCGACGACTGCCAGGACCGCACGCCCGCGGCTCCACCCGCCGGCGTGCCGGTCGGCACCCCCGCTCAGCGCGGTGATCTGGATGCGGCTGGGCGTTCCGACGGCCAGCGCGGCCTCGACCGCGGCACCGGCGTCGTCGGCGTGCACATGCACCGAGTAGTGCCCGGCGCCGGCCCCGGAGCCCGATGCCGCGATCGCGACCGAATCACCCAACTCCTCGAGGCGCACCCGCAGCTGCTCGAGACCGTCGCTGTCGCAGCCGCCGAGCAGGTACATCACCTCGAACTGGGGTGGGGCCGGCACCGGGCGCACCGCCGCCGCAGCGGCGGGTGCGGGCAGGTAGGCGGACCGCTCGGG
>NZ_JBSWXU010000053.1:0-30617 GCF_056160785.1 Mycobacterium sp. ABE4_509
GGCGAGGCCGACCCGCAGCGCAGGTTCGACGCACTCGTCGGTGCACTGGTCGACGTCGCGCTGGCCAACCGCGCATCGGGTGGTCTCTACCGCTGGGAGGGCCGCTACCTGCTCGGCGACGACCAGGCCGAACTGCTCACGCAGCTGCGCACGGTGCACCACCGCATCCAGCAGCCGCTGCTCGAACTGCGCCCCGGGCTGACCCGGCGGCAGTACACGATGCTCTCGACCGCGGTGCTCTCGGTGGTCGGCAGCATCGTCGACCACCGTGCGAAGCTGTCGGCCGCAGCGGCACGTGAGTTGCTGGTCGAGGTCGCCAACACGGTGGTGGCCGCCGAGTTGCCCGAGGTGTCCGAGGTGCCCGCACCCAGGGCGCCGGACGCCGAACCGGCGCAACGTGCCGCCGATTCGTCGAAGTACGAAGCGCTGCTGAATGAGTCGCTGAGACTGTTCCACCGCTCCGGGTATCGCGACACCAGCATGGAGGACATCGCGACCGCGGTCGGAATTCCGACCTCCGCGATCTACAAGTACTTCTCGGGTAAGAGCGACATTCTGGCCGCGGTGTTCCGGCGGGCCTCCGACCGGCTGTCGGCGGAGTCGGCGACGATCATGTCGTCGGTCGCCGATCCGCAGGAGGCGCTGGCGACGGTCATCGACGCGTACGTCGCCCGCTCGTTCGACCAGCCGGAACTGGAGTACGTCTACTACACCGAGCGGCTCAACATGGCACCGGCCGATCAGCGCATTCTGCGTGACCTGCAGCGGTCTCAGGTCGAGTCGTGGGTCGACCTCGTGGTCGCGGTGCACCCCGGCTGGTCCCCGGGGCAGGCGCGTTTCGCGGTGCACGCGGCGATGGCGCTGGTGGTCGACCTCGGACGGCTGGAGGACTACCAGAACTCCCGCGACACGGCGGCCGTGGTGACCGCGTTGCTGGACGCGATCCTGCTGGGCAGCGGCTACCGGTTACGAACGACGTTGCCCGCCAAGTAGAGCAGGTAGACGATCAGCCCGATCACCGCGAGCTTGCGGGTCTTCTGGATCGCCAGTCCGACGCCCAGCGCGGTCTCGATGCCGCCGTCGATGTAGATGTGCTGGCGGGTGTTGGTCGGAAAGACCGCCTTGGTCATGTCGTCGTAGAGCTGGGGCGCCACGAAATGCGACACGCCCGCGGCGGCCACACCCACACCCGCCAGTGTCGCGGCGCGCGAATTCTTCTCCGACGCTTCTTCGTTCACTCGAGCCTCCTAGCTCATCTGGTAGTCGCTCAGCGGGAAGTCCGATGCTTCCTGGATCGCCTTGCGGGTCGAGGTCGGGCGGAGCAGGCTGGGCTCGCCGTTGGGATTGAAGTAGTAGGAGCGCGCCGAGGCGCAGTTGCCGACGGTGAAGATCGAATCGCCGAGCAGTTCGGTCATCCGGTCGAGGTAGCGGTCGTTGGCTTCCTCGGTGACCTCGAAGGTGGTGGCGCCGCGCCGCTGCAGTTCCCCGAACAGCCGGTCCATGTGCCGCATCTGGTATTCCATCGAGTTGAAGAAGTTCAGCCCGAGGAAGGCGTATGGGCTGGCCAGCGACAGGAAGTTCGGGAAGGCGGGCATCGACACGCCCTGGTAGGCCTGGAACCTGGTCTCGCGCCACCACTTGCCGAGGTTGCGGCCACCGCGGCCGACGATCTCGATGGCGGGGAAATTGGCTTCCCACAGGTCGAAACCGGTGGCCAGCACCAAGGTGTCGACGGCGGTCTTGGTGCCGTCGTTGGCCACGATCCCGTCGGGCTCGATCCGGGCGATTCCGGTGTCCTGCAGGTGCACGTTCGGTTTGGTGAAGGTGCGGTAGTAGCTGTTGGAGAACGTGGGCCGCTTGCAGCCGAAGTCGTAGTCGGGGGTGAGCTTGGCGCGCAGTTCTTTGTCGCGGACCGTCGCGAACCGGTGCATCTTGGCCAGATCGCCGGCGGCGATGTTGAACCGGCCGCGGGTGGTCTTGTGGTGCACCACCCCGACCCACACCATGAGTTCGTAGATGGAGTCGGTGACGGCGCGGATGGCGCGCTGGGTCAGCGGGAACCGGGCGAAGACACGCTTGGCGCGCTCGGAGAACGCGAAGTCGATCTTGGGCACCACCCAGATCGGGGTGCGCTGGTAGACGGTCAGGTCGGCGGCCTTCTTGGCCAGTTCCGGGATCAGCTGCACCGCGGTGGCCCCGGTCCCGATGATGCCCACCCGTTCGCCGGTCGGGTCGTAGGAGTCGTCCCATGCGGTGGTGTGGATGACCCGCCCGCCGAACGTGGTGATGCCGGGGATGTCGGGGGTGTGCGGCTGGGACAGGAAGCCGGTCGCGGTGAACAGGTAGCGCGCCGACACGGTGTCGCCGCCGGCGAGCGCGACCCGCCACAGTGAGGCCTCCTCGTCCCAGCGGGCACCTTCGACGACGGTGTTGAACTGCATGTGGCGGCGGACGTCGTACTTGTCGGCGACGTCGCCGGCGTACTGCTTGATCTCGGAGCCGGTGGAGAACAGTCGTGACCAGTTCGGGTTCGGCTCGAAGAAGTAGGAGTAGGTCGTGGTCGGGACGTCCACGGCCAGACCCGGGTAGTGGTTGACGTGCCAGGTGCCGCCCAGGTCGTCCTCGCGGTCGAGAATGACGAAGTTCTCGTAGCCCAGCCGTTTGAGCTGGATGGCGGCGCCGATCCCGGCGAAGCCGGCGCCCACGATGACCGCGTCGTAGTGCTCCGAAGGCATGGCGTAGATGTTACCGCAAGTATCAAACAACTCGGGAAGGCGTGCTCAGCGCGTCTATCCGAGGAGTTCGAGGGCGGCGCCGACGGCCAGGGCCGGGACATCGAGGGTCTTGGAACCCAGGTCGTGGCGCGCCCCGGTGATCTCGACGATCGTCGTGGGGGCGGGGATCAGTGCGGCGGCCGGACGCAGCTCGTCGATGCTGCCGAACGGGTCGGAGGTGCCGTGGGTGAACACCGTCGGCACGGTGATGGCAGGTAGGTGGTCGGTGCGGGCCCGCTCCGGCTTGCCCGGCGGGTGCAGCGGATAGGAGAACAGCGTGAGCACATCGAGCGCCAGGCCCTCCGAGGCCGCCATCGAGGTGAGCCGCCCGCCGTAGGAGTGCCCGCCGGCGATCACCGGCAGCTCGGGACCGGCGAGCGTGCGTACCGCCGCCACGGCTTCGATGATGCCGGCCAGGTCTGCGGCCGACGAGCCCGACGGAGGTCCCTTGGGGCGGCGCCTGCGGTAGGGGAGGTTGTAGCGCACCGCTATCCAGCCGCGGCGCGACCACTCTTCGCAGATGGCCTGCAGCAGGGGTGACTCCCGGCTGCCTCCGGCTCCGTGCGTCAGTGCCACCGCACCGGCGGGGGAGCCCTCGGGACGGTGGACGACGCCGGCGATCTCGTCCATCAGCTCAGCCGGAACAGTGCCGACACCGGTCCGTGGCCGTGCCCCAACGGGTATGCGGCGCGCAGGCATTCGGTGACCCAGTGTTTTGCGAAGCCGACCGCGTCAGGCATCGGGTAGCCGTGTGCCAGGGCGCTGGCGATGGCGGCAGCCAGGGTGTCGCCGGCGCCGTGGTCGTCGCCGGTGTCGATGCGTGGCGAGTCGAATTCGGTGAAGTCGGTGCCGTCGAACAGCAGGTCGGGGCTGTGCGCCGAGGACCGCAGGTGTCCGCCCTTGACCAGTGCCCATCGTGGCCCGAGAGCGTGCAGCGCGCGCGCCGCCGCACGTTGGGTGTCGGCATCGACCACGTCGATGCCGGTGAGCAGGCGCACCTCGTCGAGGTTGGGGGTCACGATCGCGGCGAGCGGGAAGAGCTTGTCCTTCAGGGCGGCGAGCGCACTGGGGTGCAACAGCGGGTCGCCGTGCATCGACGCGCACACCGGGTCGACGACCAGAGGAGTCGCCGGTGCAGCCCGCTGCCAGGCGTCGGCGACGGTGCCGATGATCTCCGAGGAGGCGAGCATTCCGGTCTTGGCGGCCTGCACCCCGATGTCGGAGGCGACCTCCTCGATCTGACCGGCGACGACGTCCAGTGGGATTTCGTGGAAGCCTTTGACCCCCATGGAGTTCTGCACCGTCACCGCGGTCATGGCGACCAGTCCGTGCATGCCGAGCATGGCGAAGGTGCGCAGGTCGGCCTGGATTCCGGCGCCGCCGCCGGAGTCCGACCCGGCGATGGTCATGACGCGCAGCGGCGTCTGACCCGGCGATGTCAGCGGCAGAAAGGTCATGTCTGCGTCACAGGTAGATACACCCGGTTGCCGTGCTCGGCGAACTCGCGCGACTTCTCGGCCATCGCTTCGCGGACGTCATGGCTGATCCGCATCGAGCAGAACTTGGGCCCGCACATCGAGCAGAAGTGGGCGGTCTTGGCCGGGGTGGCCGGCAGCGTCTCGTCGTGGAATTCCCGGGCGGTGTCGGGGTCGAGCGACAGGTTGAACTGGTCCTCCCACCGGAACTCGAAGCGTGCCTGCGACAGTGCGTCGTCACGCTGCTGAGCACGAGGGTGCCCTTTGGCGAGGTCGGCGGCGTGGGAGGCGATCTTGTAGGCGATCACACCGTCCTTGACGTCCTTGCGGTTGGGCAGGCCGAGGTGCTCCTTGGGAGTCACGTAGCACAGCATCGCGGTGCCGGCCTGGGCGATCATCGCGGCGCCGATGGCGGAGGTGATGTGGTCGTAGGCCGGTGCGATATCGGTGGCCAGCGGGCCCAGGGTGTAGAACGGGGCCTCCTCGCACCATTCCTCCTCGAGGCGCACGTTCTCGGCGATCTTGTGCATCGGCACGTGTCCGGGTCCTTCGATCATCACCTGGACCCCATGGGATTTGGCGATCGCGGTCAGTTCTCCGAGGGTGCGCAGCTCAGCGAACTGGGCGGCGTCGTTGGCGTCGGCGATCGAACCGGGTCGCAGGCCGTCGCCGAGGGAGAAGGTGACGTCGTAGCGGGCGAGGATCTCGCAGAGTTCCTCGAAGTGGTTGTAGAGGAAGGACTCCTGGTGGTGCGCCAGGCACCAGGCGGCCATGATCGATCCACCGCGCGAGACGATTCCGGTCACCCGGTCCACGGTCAGCGGGATGTGGCTCAGCAGTACCCCGGCATGCACGGTCATGTAGTCCACGCCCTGCTCGCACTGTTCGATCACGGTGTCGCGGTACAGTTCCCAGGTCAGTTCGACCGGGTCGCCGTTGGTCTTCTCCAGCGCCTGATAGATGGGGACGGTGCCGACCGGGACGGGGGAGTTGCGCAGGATCCATTCGCGGGTCAGGTGGATGTCGCGGCCGGTCGACAGATCCATGATGGTGTCGGCGCCCCATCGGGTGGCCCACACCATCTTGTCGACCTCTTCGGCGATGGACGAGGTCACCGCCGAATTGCCGATGTTGGCGTTGACCTTCACCGAGAAGGCCTTGCCGATGATCATCGGTTCGGCCTCGGGATGATTGTGGTTGGCCGGGATTACGGCCCGACCGCGTGCTACCTCGTCGCGTACGAGTTCTGCTGCGACGCCTTCACGTTCGGCGACGAACAGCATCTCGTCGGTGACTTCACCGGAACGGGCGCGCTGGAGCTGGGTGCCCCGGTCGCGGGTGACCCGGCGCGGGGGCAGGCCCTTGTCGAGGTCGATGACGGCCTCGGTGTCGGTGTACGGACCGGAGGTGTCATAGAGGTCGAGGTGTTCGCCGGTGCTGAGGTGGACCCGGCGGAACGGCACCCGGGATTCACCGACCTGGCGGTAGACCTTGGAACTGCCCTGGATGGGTCCGGTGGTGACGGACGGGCTGGGTGCAACGTCGACAAAATCAGTCATCTTCACTCTCCCTACGCCGGCATTACCCGGTCAGGTTCCTACGGTCGACGGGCCTACCCGTCCTCTCAGCGCGCTCGGTGCACGCTCCCGCGTTCGATTGGCGATGCCCACGCTAGCGCATCGGCCCGGGCCCCGGGAACAGGGCGCGGGGCGGGAATACGAATTGCCTCCCGATAATTTGTATAGCTAATATATGTTTTCTGTGAGTGAGGGCGGTGCGAGTGACCACTGAGATCGGATCGACGGGAGGACCGCCGGACGCCGGTGCCGGCAGCGTGGCGGCGCGTGCGCCGGGACGGTTCGATCAGGACCATCCCCGCTACAAGTGGGTCGCGTTGTCGAACACCACGCTGGGCACCCTGCTGGCGGCGGTGAACGCCTCGATCGTGCTGATCTCGCTGCCGGCCATCTTCCGCGGCATCGGCCTGAACCCGTTGTCCCCGGGCAACATCAGCTACCTGCTGTGGATGTTGATGGGCTATCTCGTCGTCACCGCGGTGCTCGTGGTGCCGTTCGGCCGGCTCGGTGACATGTTCGGCCGCGTCCGCATCTACAACATCGGGTTCGCGGTGTTCACCGTCGCGGCGATCGCGTTGTCGTTCGACCCGTTCCATCTGGGACCGGGGGCGATCTGGCTGATCGTGTGGCGGGTCGTGCAGGGTGTCGGCGGCGCGATGCTGATGGCGTCGTCCTCGGCGATCCTGACCGACGCGTTTCCGGCCAATCAGCGCGGCATGGCCCTCGGGGTCAACATGGTCACCGCGGTGGCCGGATCCTTCCTGGGTCTGCTGGTGGGTGGTGCCCTCGCAGAATGGCATTGGCAGGCGATCTTCTGGGTCGGCGTTCCGATCGGGCTGGCGGGAACGATCTGGAGTGTGCGCTCGCTGCGTGAGATCGGGACCCGCACCCCGGGCCGACTGGACTGGCCGGGCACCCTGACGTTCGGCGTCGGGCTGACGGTGCTGCTGATCGGCATCACCTACGGCATCCAGCCCTACGGCGACTCCACCACCGGCTGGACCAACCCGGTTGTGCTGGGCGCCATCGCAGGCGGGCTGGCGCTGCTGGTGGTGTTCTGCGTGGTCGAACTCAAGGTCGAGCAGCCGATGGTGAACATCCGGCTGTTCCGGTCGACCGCCTTCGGGATGGGCAACCTCGCCGGGCTGATGTCCTCGGTGGGCCGGGGCGGGCTGCAGTTCATGCTGATCATCTGGCTGCAGGGGATCTGGCTTCCGCTGCGTGGCTACGACTTCGAGACCACGCCGTTGTGGGCGGCGATCTACATGCTGCCGATCACGGTCGGGTTCCTGCTGGCGGGGCCGGCCGCCGGTTGGCTGTCGGACCGCTACGGGGCGAGGCCGCTGACGGTCGGCGGGATGGCGTTGATGGCGGTGTCCTTCATTGCGCTGGTGATGATTCCGGTGGATTTCGACTACCGCGTGTTCGCCTTGTTGATCTTCCTCAACGGGGTGGGCGGCGGCATCTTCACCGCACCCAACACGGCGGCCATCATGTCCAGCGTGCCGGCGTCGGAGCGCGGGGCAGCCTCCGGGGTGCGGGCGACGTTCTTCAACGCCGGTTCGTCGTTGTCGATCGGGATCTTCTTCTCGCTGATGATCGTCGGGCTGGCCAACACCCTGCCTGCTGCGTTGAGCAGTGGCCTTCAGGAGCAGGGTGTTTCGGCATCGGTGGCCGAGCAGGTGGCGGATCTGCCGCCGGTGGGCAGCCTGTTCGCGGCGTTCCTGGGCTACAACCCGATCGCCGAACTGCTCGAGCCCTACCACGCGCTGCACCAGCCCGGTGTCAACGCCGAGGTGCTGACCGGCCAGACGTTCTTCCCGCACCTGATCATCGAGCCGTTCCACGCCGGTCTGGTGGTGGTGTTCGTCGCCGCTGCGGTGATGATGGTGATCGGCCTGATCGCATCACTGTTCAACCCGGGTCGTTACGCCGAGGACGTCAGCGACGACTAGAAAAGCGCGCCGCGTAGGACCAGCTCGTCGAGCCGGCGCGTGATGATCGCTCCGACGGGCAGTCGTGCGGCGATCTCCAGACTGTCGTCGGCGACGTCCTCGGCCCACGCCGCCGGCCACCCGCGTCCACACCAGCTCCCGCTCGACGCAGTAGTGGTAGTCGCCGGGGTGGGTGCCCTGCGTGTGTTCAGTGGCCACAAGGATTTTCACGATGCTCCTAGAACGGTGGTGGGTCGTCGGTGGGGTCGGGTGGGTGGGCTGCCGGTTGTGGCGCCTTGTTCGGCGGGGCCGGGTTCTGCTGGGTGGTGGTGTCCTCGAGTTCGCGTTGGGCGGCGTTGAGTCGGCGTTCGCGGGTGATGTAGTTGGCGCGGGCTGTGTCACGGGTGTGGCGGCGTAGCGGCATCTTCAGTTCCCGCCCCGGGGTGCGCGGCGGTGTGGGGCTGGGTGTTGGTCGGCCCGGTGGGTCGCTGCTGGTGGTGGTCCAGGTGGGGAACAGCAGCGTCGAGAAGGGTTTGGTGGTGTAGGTGTGCTCGGTGGGGGTGGTGATCTGCAGGGCGCCGTCGGGTGACTGGGTCTGGTGCCAGTCGTCGTAGAAGGTTTTGAGCAGGTGGTGCAGCCGGCATTTGCAGCTCAGGTTGGCCGGGTGGGTGAGCCCGGCGGGCCAGGGGGTGATGTGGTCGATATCGGCATGGATGGCGGGGCGGTCGCAGCCGGGGACCCGGCAGGTCAGGTCGCGGGCGCGGACGAATTCGTCGAGGGCGGTGGAGGGCCGGTAGCCGGGGCTGGCGGGTAGTGCGCCGGCTCGGGCGACTCGGCGCACGGTGGAGCCCCGGGCGATCCAGTCGGCCAGCACCGCGGCGGGCACCACGGTGCCGGGCAGCCCGGGGATCACCGCCGGGCGCGCCGCGGGTGGAGGCGACGCAGATGTGTCCAGGGTGGGTTGGGTTCGGGGGTGCTCGCCGTGCAGGGCGGGATCGGGGGTGGCGCTGGCGGCGTTGTCGTCGGCGACGACGTGCACCACGACGCTGGTGGCGCGGGCGTCGGGGTTCTGGCTGGCGGGGCAGTCGGTGTCGCCGCACAGGCAGTGCAGTTCGAAGACTCCGGCGAACACCGCGCCGAACGCGTCGGCGCGTTTCTGGGCCAGGGTGCGCGGATCGGCGTCGCACACCGAGGCGACCATCGCGGCGAGGCGTTGCGCGGCGATCGCGGCGTCCAGGGAGCCGACCCGCCCGGACACCGTGGTGGTGCCGGTCGCATCGTCGCGTATTCCGATGCGGAAATCGCGGTCCCGGTAGCGGGTACGGGCGCGGCGGACGGCGTCGGGGTCCAGGGCGTGGATCCACACCTCGATCGCGGTGTCGAGTTTGTCTCCCGACAAGCTGCCCCATGAGGTGGCTGCGGCGGCGAACTGCTCATCGAGGGCTGCCCACACCGTGTCGTCGACGACGAGTGTGCACTGCCACACGATGCGGGCGATGACGCGTTCGCTGACGTGGCCGGCCAGGAATCGATTGTTCAGCCGCGGCAGTCTGTCGCGCAGGGTCTCGGCGGTGTCGAGCCAGCGCAGCGCGCGCCCGTGCGAGATCGTCAGCGCGCACCCCACCTGCGCGGCGGCCTCGTCGAGGTCGTCACACACCCAGCGGGCCCGCTGTGGGTCGCGTCGGGCCCGGCGCGACCATTCGGCCAGCGCCGCGAACTTGCGGGCCTCGGCTGCTGCGGCGGCCGCTGACCAGCCGGTGATCGCGTCGATCACCTCGGCATCCGACGCGCCGGCCAACCCGGTCGGCCCCGGAAGCGAATCATCGAACATATGTGCGATTCTAGACGGGTCTACTGACTCAAGGTCAGCCCCGGAACGCAGCCCACCCAACCTGGGGATGAAAACGCGATTGGGGACAACTGCCGTCGGCCGCACCGTTGGTGACTAGATCGACGCGCGCGCCTCGCGTGAGGTGAAGGTTCAGGCGGCGTTGCGTAGCGTCCGGACGAAATCTGCTACCGCTGTGCCGATCTCATCGGCGGAGTCCTCCTGGACGAAGTGCGATCCGGCCACGGTCACCTCGGTCTGGTTCGGCCAGCTCCGGACGAAATCGCGGGTCCGGCCGGTGAGGATGGCGCCGGGCTCGGCGTTGATGAACAGTTTCGGGACCGGGCTCCCACTCAGCCATGCGCCGTAGTCCTGGACGGTCTTGACCACATCGGCGGGCTCTCCTTCGATCGGAATATTCCGTGGCCACGACAAGGTTGGCCGGCGACCCTCCCCGGGCGTGTCGAACGGTGCCCGATAGTGGGCCATCTCTGAGTCGGTGAGGGTCCGCAGGATCGCTCCGGGAAGCACCGCTTCTACGAAGAGGTTCTGCTCGAGAACCATGGATTCTCCTGCAGGAGAGCGGAACCCCTGGAATACTTCGCGAACGGGTTCGGGAAAGTCCGACCAGTCGATGGGCGCCACGATGGACTCCATGTAGGCGATGCCCGCTATCCGATCAGGGTTTTGACGGGCCCAGTCGAATCCCAGCGCCGAACCCCAGTCGTGCAACACCAGCACCACCCGATCGCCGAGATCGAGCGAGTCCCACAGCGCGAACAGGTAGTCGCGCTGCTCGGCGTAGTGGTAGCTGTCCGGTCCGGAATCGTCGAGCTTGTCGGACCCGCCCATCCCGATCATGTCGCAGGCGACGAGGCGACCCAGTCCTTCCAGGTGCGGCATGACGTTGCGCCACAGATAGGACGAGGTCGGGTTGCCGTGGGCGAAGACGATGGTCATGTCGTCTGCGGTGCCCGCGCCTTCGTCGATGTAGGCCATCTGTTTTCCGGCGATCGTCTTGTGTCGCAGGGTGCCGTAGGGCTCTGATCTGGTCACTGCTGCTCCTCGATGCTGGCTGAAGCCGCGACGGCTGCCGCGGCCTGTCGTGCGACGCGAAGGATGCGCGCGGAGAATTCGTCGTCGGGCACGGCCCGGGCCAGCGACAGGCCCCCGACGCACACCGCCATCAGGGCGATGGCGTCATCGAGCCGGTCATCGTCAGCGTTGTCACAGATTGCGGCAAGCGAGGTCCGCAGCTCTTGCTCGAACCGGGCGCGGAAAGCCGTGTCGGCGTGTGCGGCGTCGGAGGCGGTGGCCGCGAACGCGCACCCGCTGCCCGGAGCGTCGCGGTGTGCGGTGGTCAGGTAGCGGTCTGCCAGATCACCTAGCCGGGCCCGCCAGGACCTGCCCTTGCCGGGCGTGATCCATTCCGGCCGCCGGGTGGCCAGAGCGTGGGCGAAGGCCGCGTCGGTCAGCTCACTCTTGTTGGCGAAGTGCGCGTAGAACGCGCCGTGAGTCAGGCCCGCCTCCTGCATGACCGGCGCGATCGCGGTCCCGTCGAGGCCTTCCTCGCGCAGCAGCCGGGCTGCTGCCTCGAGGATGCGTGTCCGCGAGGCCTGCTTGCTTTCCGCGCGGGGGGTTCCCGAATCTCGCATGATGGCCAACATACCAAGTTTCACATGATGTACAACATGCGAAATTGTGGCGGGTGGCGCGTCGCTGTCGGTGTGGAGAGCCGGGGGAGGGCGGAGCTACGCGGGCTACGGCGCCAGTTCGATCAGCACCGGAGCGTGGTCGCTGGGCGAACCCACCCGCGCCTTACCGGTCTTGCGTTCGTCGCGGACGATCTCACCGTGCGTGACCCGATCGGCCAGCCCGGCTGACCCCAGGATGAAGTCGATGCGCATGCCCCGGTTCTTCGGAAAGCGCAACTGGGTGTAGTCCCAGTAGGTGAACACGTCCGGTCCGGGGGTGAACGGGCGCACCACATCGGTGAACCCGGCGTCGACCATCGCGGTGAACGCGCTTCGCTCGGGTGCGGTGACGTGCGTGCTGTCCCGGAACACCTCCATGTCCCAGACGTCCTCGTCGGTGGGGGCGATGTTCCAGTCGCCCATCAGTGCGATCTGTGCCGACGGGTCCGAACTCAGCCAGGATGACGCCGTATCCCGTAGTGCAGCAAGCCATTCCAGCTTGTAGTGATAGTGCGGTGAGTCCACGGTCCGGCCGTTGGGCACGTAGAGGCTCCAGAGGCGAACGCCGGCACAGGTCGCCCCCAGGGCGCGCGCCTCGGCGACTCCCTCGGCCTCGGGCTTGTCGCTCCAGGTGGGCTGTCCGGGAAAACCGACCTCCACGTCGCCGATACCGACCCGCGAGGCGATCGCCACACCATTCCACTGGTTGAACCCACAGTGCACGACGTCATAGCCCAGCGCGGCGAACGGCATGGTGGGGAACTGCTCGTCGGAGCACTTGGTCTCCTGCATCGCCAGCACGTCCACGTCGGCACGCTCGAGCCAGTCGGTCACGCGATCGACCCGGGCGCGGATCGAGTTGACATTCCAGGTGGCCACCCGCATGCGTCAACCCTACGACGGCGGTGCCGCAGGGTTGGCCGCCAGGATGTCGCCGGCCAGTACGTAACGGGACCGGTGGTGTGACCAGAAGCCCATCGACTCGTAGAGGGCACGGGCAGAAGAGTTGTCGGTGACCACCTGGACATAGGAGCGGGTGGCGCCCCGCTGCCCCGCCCAGGCAAGCAGGCCGTTGCACAGCGAGCGGGCCTTACCCTGGCGCCTCGCCGACTCGGCCACGTGCACCGCCGACACACCCGCCCACCTGGTTCCGTCGGGCGCCTCGGTGACCGCCACGCGCCCCACCGCGACGCCGTCGAGCGTGCCGAAAGCCACCTCGCCGTCGATCACCGCGGTGAGCACCTCGCCCGGTACCTCACGCTGGTAGACCCGAAGCCAGACGTCATCCGGGTGCGGCGCCACCGACAGCCCGGCAGGCAGCTCCACGTCGTCGGCGATATAGTTTGCCATCACGAGGTTTTCGGCGTCGGTGGGGACGCCGTCGGGAATGCGCAGCAGCCGGTCCGGAGCCGAGATCAGCGCGGGCACACCGCGGGCGGCGTACCAGTCGGCGACCGCGGCGATCTCGGCGTAGGAGCTGAACTGCAGCGGCACAGCTGAGTTGGCCCGGCGGGTGCTTCCGCGGCCGAATCGCACCAGCCATCCCTCGATCCACTGCTGCTCGGTGCCGGGCCAGGCCAGCGCGGCAGCGTGTTCGAGGTTGCGGATCTCGCTGGTGCGGACAGGGACCTCCGGCACCACCCGCACCGCGAGAACGTCGGCGGAAGCGACCTCGACGACGTCACCGTGTCTGGTCCGCACCCGCACCGTCGCGCCGGTGTCGAGCAGATGGCCGACCACGTCGGAGTGTGGCGGTGTGGCGCCCGCCGGCAGCCGGTAGCGCAGGCTCACCCGCGTGCCGACCTCGGGAAGTTGCGGCACCGCTCAGTGGCCGAACGGGTCGGGGTCCTCGCCGGGCATCCACGACAGGCCGGGAACCCCCCACCCGTGCGAGCGGATGGTGCGCTTGGCGGCCCGGGCGTTGCGGCCGATCAGGCAGTCCACGTACAGGAACCCGTCCAGGTGTCCGGTCTCGTGCTGCAGCATCCGGGCGAACAGGTCCTCGCCCTCGATGGTGATCGCGTTGCCGTCGGCGTCGAGGCCCGTCACCCGGGCCCATGACGCCCGGCCGGTGGGAAACGACTCGCCGGGCACCGACAGGCACCCCTCGTCGTCGTCCTCGGGGTCCGGCATGGTCTCGGGCACCTCGGAGGTCTCCAGCACCGGGTTGACGACGACGCCGCGGCGCCGCAGCGTCTTGCCGCGCGAGTCGGCGCAGTCGTAGACGAAGACCCGCTTGTTGACCCCGATCTGGTTGGCTGCCAGCCCCACCCCGTAGGCGGCGTCCATGGTGTCGTAGAGATCCTGGATCAGATCTACGACCTCGGCGGGCAACGAGCCGTCGTCTGCGACGGGAACCGATTCGGTCGCCGTGTGCAGGACGGGATCTCCTACGATTCGGATGGGGCGTACGGCCATGACCGGCAAGCTTAGTGCCGGTGCCCGGCGCGCAGTCCGGCCGCCGACTCGCGGACGTTTGTGACGACTTCCGTGACCAACCCGTGATTGAATACTCGCCGAAACCACACGGATGTCATTTTCGATTGTCGGAAGGGTCCAAGTAGCGATATGGACGGCGCGATCGCGCGGAGTGAGCACTCCGGGGACGACACCGACCCCGCCGACGGCCTGACCCGTCGAGAGCACGACATCCTGGCGTTCGAGCGGCAGTGGTGGAAGTACGCCGGCTCCAAAGAGGACGCCATCAAGGAACTGTTCTCGATGTCGGCGACCCGCTACTACCAGGTCCTCAACGCCCTGGTCGACCGTCCCGAAGCGCTGGCCGCCGACCCGATGCTGGTCAAACGGCTCCGGCGGCTGCGCGCCAGCAGGCAGAAGGCACGGGCCGCGCGGCGGCTCGGCTTCGAAGTGACTTGAATTTCCCTGGCCCCACCGCGGTGTCGATACAGTAGGCGCCGATGAACCAGCGAGATTCCTCGGGCCTGCCCCTGCGCGCCATAATCATGGTGCTGCTGTTCCTCGGCGTGGCGTTCCTGCTCGTCGCGCTGCAGGCGATGGGCGGCGGCTCCGGTGACGACGACGATTCGTCGATCGCGACCGTCACCACGACCACCACGACGACCACGACGTCGCCGCCCGCCGAACCGGCGCGGCCCGACGTACGCGTCTACAACATCTCCACCGTGGAGGGCGCTGCCGAGGCGATGGCCAACCGCCTGCGTGAAGCGGACTGGAACGTCACCGAAACAGGGAACCTCGAGTTGCCCGAGACGACCGTCACGACCGTATTCTTCGGGGACACCCCCGGCGAGCAGCAGGCGGCCGAAGAGATCGGCGCACTGATCGAGGCACCGGTGGTTCCCCGGGTTCCTCAACTGTTCGAGCAGCCGCCGGGCGTCATCGTGGCTGTCATTGGATAGGCTCTTGGACATGCTCAGGACCGTCGCCGCCGCCACCTTGTTTGCAGTGCCCGCGCTCGCGTTGAGCGCCTGCGCCCCTCCCGGTGAGGTGCCCACCGATACCACGGGCACCACACCGGCCATCTGGACCGGCTCACCATCCCCTTCGGCGCCGCCCGGTGAGCACGGCGGAGGCCACGGAGGTTCGGCGGCCGGCGGGGAGACGCTGTCGACCGAACTGCAGACGGCCGACGGCACCACCGTGGCCACCGCGGACATCGAGTTCGCCGACGGCTACGCCACCGTCACCGTGCAGACCACCGAGAGTGAAGTGCTCGAGCCCGGCTTCCACGGCCTGCACGTCCATTCAGTCGGTGTCTGCGAAGCAGAGTCCACCCCGCCGGGCGGCGGTGAAGCCGGTGACTTCCTGTCCGCCGGCGGGCACCTGCAGGTGCCCGGGCACACCGGTAGCTACCCGCCCAGCGGCGACCTGGCGAACCTGTTCGTCATGGAGGACGGCTCCGGGATGCTGGTGATGACCACCGACGCGTTCACCGCCGAGGACCTGACCGCCGAAGACGGGACGGCGCTGATGATCCACGCGAGCCCGAGCAACTTCGGCAACGTTCCGCCGGAGAAGTACACACAGGTCAACGGCACCCCCGGACCGGATCAGGACACGCTGGCCGCCGGCGACGCCGGATCGCGGGTGGCCTGTGGTGTCATCACCAGCGGCTGACGGGCGCATCGACTTCGCCGGGTCCCCCCGGCCGACCCTCGGCGTCGAATGGGAGTTCGCCCTCGTCGACCCCACCACCCGGGATCTGAGCAACGAGGCAGCCACGGTGATCGCCGAGCTCGGCGAGAACCCCCGGGTGCACAAGGAGCTGCTGCGCAACACCGTCGAGGTCGTCACCGGAATCTGCGACAACGCCGGTGAGGCCATGGACGATCTGGCGTCGACGCTGCTTCCGGTGCGCAAGATCGTGCGCGACCGGGGCATGGAGCTGTTCTGTGCCGGCACCCATCCGTTTGCCAACTGGTCCGCGCAGAAGCTGACCGACGCGCCGCGCTACGCCGAACTGATCAAGCGCACCCAGTGGTGGGGCCGCCAGATGCTGATCTGGGGTGTCCACGTGCACGTCGGGGTGTCCTCGGCGCACAAGGTGATGCCGATCATCACCGCGATGCTGCACTACTACCCGCACCTGCTGGCGCTCTCGGCGTCCTCGCCGTACTGGGACGGTGAGGACACCGGCTACGCCAGCAACCGGGCGATGATGTTCCAGCAGTTGCCCACCGCGGGCCTGCCGTTCCACTTCCAGGAATGGCGGGAGTTCGAACAGTTCGTCACCGACCAGAAGAAGACCGGCATCATCGACCACATGAACGAGATCCGCTGGGACATCCGGCCTTCGCCGCATCTCGGCACGATCGAAGTGCGGGTCTTCGACGGGGTGTCCAACCTGCACGAGCTGTCCGCCCTGGTGGCGCTGACCCACTGTCTGATCGTGGATCTGGATCGTCGGCTCGAGGGTGGTGAGACGCTTCCGGTGATGCCGCCGTGGCATGTGCAGGAGAACAAATGGCGGGCGGCCCGGTACGGACTGGACGCGATCATCATCCAGGACGCCGACAGCAACGAGCGGCTGGTCACCGAGGACCTCGACGAGTTGTTGGACCGGCTGCAGCCGGTGGCCCACTCCCTGTCGTGCACCGACGAACTGGCCCGCATCGCCGACATCTTCCGGGACGGGGCCTCCTATCAGAGGCAGCGCCGGGTGGCCGAGGAGAGCGACGGCGACCTGCGTGCGGTGGTCGACTCGCTGATCGCCGAGCTGGTGATCTGAGGGTGTCGACGGTGCCGATGTTCCCGCTCGAGGTGGCGATGCTGCCCGGGGAGGAACTGCCGCTGCGCATCTTCGAACCCCGGTATGCGGCGCTGGTGCAGACCTGCCTGGAAAACGACGACCCCGCGTTCGGTGTGGTGCTGATCGCCGCCGGCCGCGAAGTCGGTGGCGGGGACACCCGCAGCGATGTCGGCGCGCTCGCCCACATCACCGAACACGCCGAGGTGGCCCCGGGGCGTTACCGCCTGAAATGTGTGATGGGGGAGCGGATCCGGGTCCTCGAGTGGCTGCCCGACGACCCGTTCCCGCGGGCCGTGATCGAGACCTGGCCGGATCAGCCCGGCGGCGCGGTGGACGTGGAGGCGATCCGGGACATCGAGGACCGGATGGTCGCGCTGTTCGAGAGGATCGCGGCCGCCCGTGGGGCAGAGGTCAACGCCCGCGACATCGTGCTCGGCGCCGACGAATCCGGTGACGCGGCGATGTGGTTGTACGCGTTGACGGCCCGGCTGCCGATGGGACAGGCCGACCGGTACGCCGTGCTGGCCGCGCCCACCGCCGCCGAACGGGTCAGCGCACTGTCCGACGCCGTCGACACCGTCACCGCGATGGTGGAGTTTCAGCTGTCGGAGTGACCGGCAATCCCTACACCAGGTGTGCGTCGACGAACACCCGGTGCTCGTCGGCAGCCGGCGACACGCGGTGATACCGCTTCAGGATGTCTTCGGCGTCAACCGAGTTGACCTCCCAGCCGCGCCCGCACAACACCGCGGCGACGTCGCCGGGGGCGACCGCATCGACGGCGATGCGGCTCCCACGCGCGCTGTACAGCGTGATCCGCCGGAACAGGCGGTCCTGCTCCTGATCGCTCAGGTGCGCCAACAGCCCCTCGGCCGCCCATGCGGTCGGTTCGGTGTAGTCGAAGCCGGCCGCGGTCAGGGTCCTCGGCCAGTCGCCACCGAGGTCGACGGCCACCGGGACGTAACCGGCTGCCGGCCTGGCCCCCGACGTGGACAGCGTCGCGGTCTTGAAGGCGAGCACCTTCGGCTGGTCCAGCTCGTAGATCACCGTGTCACACAGCCATGGCAGCCGCCAGGCCCGAGCGTCCAGACCGGCGGCCAGGATCACCACCTGGGAAAGGCCCGCCGCGCTCGATGCGAGGAAGAAGTCGTCGAACCACTTTGTCCGCGCCGCAGTGAAATTCGCGATCGTGCTGCACTGTGCGGGGTCGGCATCCGAGTCGGGTTGGCCGGCGGCGTCGACGAAGATGCGCGCGTACGGATCGGTGAACAACGGACGTTCGGTGGCCGACTCCCAGGCGCGGGCACGTGCCACCCCGAGCGTGGTGCCGCCGACTATTGCTGCGCGGTCGTCAGCCTCGGGGCGATTCATGACCGCCGGATTCCCGGTCTGCGGTCAAATCATGCATCTCATCTGCGGTCATCAGGTCATCCCGGCTGGTCTGCTCCCGGTAGGCCAGCTGGCCGACCCGATTGGCGATCACCGGGGCGGTGATCAGGGTGAAGATGCCGGTGAGGATCAACATGCCGACGTCGATCTGGCCGCGCAGCCGGATCGCCGCGCCCGCCAGCACGAGGAGGAGGCCGAGAACCTGGGGCTTGGTGGCGGCGTGCATGCGCGACAGCGTGTCGGGAAAGCGGACAACGCCGATCGCCGCCGTCAGCGCCAGCGCCGAGCCGCTCAGCATCAACACGCTGACGATGATGTCGAAGGCGGTCATCGGCTCTTCCCCTTTCCCGGGTTGTCCTCGGTGGCTGGGATGTTCGGGACAGCTGGGACGTCCGAGACATCGGGCACCCGGAAGCGGGCGACGCTCACCGATCCGACGAAGGTGATCAACGCCAGTGCGGTCAGGCTGTAGGTGGTGGTGGTGTCCCGGCTGTAGGCGGCCCAGGCGCCGATGGCGCACATGGTGACCGCGACGAGAGCGTCGAGAGCCACCAGCCGGTCCAGCGAGGTGGGGCCGGCCAGCATGCGGATCATCGTGGCGAACGCCGCCAGCGACAGCATCACCGCGACCGCGGTCCAGACGTAGATCATGCGCGATCCGCCTCCGCTACTCGCTCGTCGATCATGCGCGATCCGCCTCCCCGTTGACAGGCCGCCAATCCGCGTCCCGCTCGAACGCCGACACCAGCAGCCGCTCCAGCAGTGCGGTCTGACGGTAGAAACGCTGGACCGCGGTGTCGGACCCGACGTCGAGGACATGGACGTAGAGCGTCCTGGTGGCCTGGTCGATCTCCAGCACGATCGTGCCCGGCGTCAGGTTCATGATGTTGACCAACAACGCGAGAACCAGATCGGACTTCACCGACACGTGCGCACGCAGCACCGCGGTCAGCGGTGGCGGGCCCGGTTTGAGGGCGAGCCAGGCGACCTGAGCCGACGAGACCAGCAGGTAGTAGACCACCGTCACGATCAGCCGCAGCAGCGGCAGCGGATGGAAGCGCCCCTGCACCGGAACCGCGGGCAGCGGCAGCAGCAGCGTGATGATCAGCGCGATCGCCAGGCCGGACAGGATGTTGGCCACCGAGACGGTGCCCCACAACAGCAGCCAGACCAGAATCAGCCAGCACACCAACCAGACCCGAAGCAGGCCTCTCCTCATGTGGGCCCCTCTCCGAGTACCGCGGAGATGTACTGGCCGCGGTCGAGTACCTCGCCGGCCGCGCGGTCGCTGTAGGCGAAGATCGGGCCCGCCAGCACCGTCAACATCAACCCGACCGCGATCAGGGCCCCGGTCGGCAGCAGCATCGCCATCGGCATCCGGCCCACGTCGTCACGCTCGGCGAACTCGACGTCCACCGGATCGTCGAGCAGACCGGCTCGCGCGGACGAGGCCAGATGCCCCTCCGGTGCGTCCTCGCGGCGCCGCCAGAACGCCTTCGTCCACACCCGCGCCACCACATAAAGCGTCAGCAGGCTGGTGATCACGCTGCCCGCCACCAGGGCCCAGGCCAGCACCGACCCGACCTGCGATCCGGCCTCCAGCAGCGCCACCTTGCCGATGAATCCCGAGAACGGCGGAATGCCACCGAGGTTGAGCGCGGGAACCACGAACACGAAGGCCAGTGCCGGGCTGGCGGCGGCCAACCCGCCGAGGCGCTGCAGGGTGGACGCCCCGGCCTGGCGTTCGATGAGCCCGACCACCAGGAACAGCGTCGTCTGCACCAGGATGTGGTGGGCCACGTAGAAGATCGCGCCCGACATACCCAACTGGGTGGACAGCGCGATCCCGAACACCATGTAGCCGATGTGGCTGACCAGGGTGAACGACAGCAGCCGCTTGATGTCGCTCTGGGCGATCGCGCCCAGGATGCCGACCAGCATCGTCAGCAGCCCGGCGACCAGCAGCACCCGGTCCATCGCGCCGCCGGGGAACAGCAGCGAATGCGTGCGGATGATCGCGTACACGCCCACCTTGGTGAGCAGCCCGGCGAACACCGCGGTGACCGGCGCCGGGGCTGTCGGGTAGGAATCCGGTAGCCAGGTCGACAGCGGGAACACCGCGGCCTTGATCCCGAACGCGACCAGCAGCACCGCGAACAGCGCGGTGCGGGTGCCGGCCGGGATGTCGGCCAGCCGCACCGACAGCTCGGCCATGTTCAGTGTCCCGGCGCTGGCGTAGATCAGGGCGATGCCGAACAGGAACACCAGAGACGAGACCATCGACACCATCACGTACGAGATGCCCGCGCGGACCCGCTCTTTGGTGCCCCCGATGGTCAGCAGCACGAAGCTCGCGATCAGCAGCACCTCGAACGCGACGAACAGGTTGAACAGGTCGCCGGCCAGAAAGGCCATGAACACCCCGGCCGCCAGCACCAGATAGGTGGGCAGGAAGATCGACACCGGCTGGCGGTCGTCGCCGTCACGGATGCCCTGACCGATGGCGTAGTAGACCACGGCGAGCAGCACGATCGCCGACACCACCAGCATCAGCGCCGACAGCCGGTCCACCACCAGCGTGATGCCCAGCGGCCCCATCCCGGCTTCGGTCGGGCCCCATCCGCCGACCTGCAACGCGATCGTGCCGTCGCGGTCGGCCAGATACATCAGCACCGCCGAGACCGCGAGAGCCACCGCCAGTGCGAGCACGGCGATGGCGCGCTGCAGCCGCGGCCGGCGCCCGGCGAACAACGTCGCGGCCGCGGCGAGCATCGGCACCAGGACCGGCAGCGGCACGAACACCGCGGCGAGGTGGCCGCCGATCATCGTGACCCCTCATGGCCGGGCAACGCGTCGAGCTCGTCGGGCAGGTCGGTGTCGCGGCTGGCGTCGGGCGCCGGGGCCAGCCGGGTGTCCTCGTCCAGGCCCTGCTCGGAAAGCTGCGACACCCGGGCGTCCTCGGGATCGTCGCCGACCTCCTCGGCGGTGTTGATCCGGAAGGAGCGGTAGGTCAACGCCAGGACGAAGGCCGCGACGCCCATCGTGATGACGATGGCGGTCAGGACCAGGGCCTGCACCAGCGCATCGGCGGTCGGATTGTCCTCCCCGCTGGTGCGCGCGACGATCGGGGGATTGCCCGCCGGGCCGCCCACCGACAGCAGCAGCAGGTTGATGGCATTGCTGATCAGCAACAGCCCCAACAGCATTCTGGTCAGCTGACGTTCCAGCAGCAGGTAGACACCGGCGGCGGTGAGCACGCCGATCACGACCAGCGGTAGGACGAACGCGATCATCGCCGTGTCACCACCCGTCCACTCAACTCCTCGTCGATCCGGGCGCCCAGGCTGCGCAGCACATCGAGGACCAGGCCCACCACGATCAGGTACACCCCCAGGTCGAAGAACAGGGCCGTGACGAACTTGACGGTGCCCAGCACCGGAACGTCGATCTCGATCAGCGCCGAGGACAGCGCAGGCGCACCCGCGAGCAACGAGGCCACCGCGGTGCCCGCCGCCAGCGTCAGCCCGGCCCCCAGGATCTTGCCCGCATCCAGCGGCAGCGTCTCACCCAACTCGTAGCGTCCTCCCGCCAGATAGCGCAGCACCAGTGCCAGACCGGCCATCAGCCCGCCGGCGAATCCGCCCCCCGGAGTGTTGTGGCCGGCGAAGAAGAAGTACGCCGAGAGCACCATCATGATCGGGAAGATCAGCCGGGTCGCGACTTCCAGCACCAGCGAGCGGTTCTGCGGATCGCGCAGACCGCTGCCGCGCAACCAGGTGATGTCGCCGGCCGCGGGGCTGCGGGTGGTCGACGCCACCGCGCCGATGTCGGGCTGGCCGGCGTCGGCGACCCGCGGCGCTGCGCCGAATCGTCTGCTGCGGAACACCATCGACGCCACCCCGGTCGCGGCGACCAGCAACACCGACAGCTCGCCCATGGTGTCCCAGGCCCGGATGTCGACCAGCAGCACGTTTACGGTGTTGTACCCGTGGCCGCGCAGATACCCGGCTTCGGGCAGCAGCTCGGAGATCGGCCGGGTCGTGCGGGCGGCCATCGCGAATGCGGCCAACGTCGCGACGGTCGTCCCGACCGTCACTGCCAGCAGCGCCCGCGGCACGCGGAACCGGACGATGTCCTCCCGTCCGGTCTGGGCCGGCAGCACCCGGAGCACCAAGACGAACATCGCCAGCGTCAGCGTCTCGACCAGGAACTGGGTGAGCGCCAGATCGGGTGCGCCGTGGAAGGCGAACAGCGCCCCGCAGCCGTAGCCGGTCACCCCGACCAGCAGCACGGCGGCCAGCCGGTTGCGCATCACCGTCGCGCCGAGCGCGGCCGCGACGACCAGCACACCGGCCACCACCGGCAGCGGGGAATCCCACAACCGCAGTTCGGGCCGGTCCCGCGCGCCGAGCGCCAGCGCGGCCACCGGCACCAGGACCAGGGTGGTCAGGATCACCGACTGGGTCGCCGGGATGGAGCCCCGCTGGGTGGTCGCGGTGAGCCGCACCGACAGGATGTCGGCGCCGCGCAGCGTCGCGTCGTAGATGCGGTCGGCGTTGCCCAGCGGGGTGAACGGCAGCCGCAGCGGCAGCCGGTCGCGCGCCGCGAACAGCACACCGCCGCCCACCAGCACCAGTGCGGACAGGGCCAGCGGCAGGTTCAGGCCGTGCCACAGCGCCAGGTGGTAGTCGGCGACGTAGCCGGCGGGGTTGGGGACGGTCGCGGCGTAGTCGTTCAGGGCGGCGTCCAGACCGGTTGGCCACAGGCCGAACAGCAGGCCCGCGGCCGCCAGGATCGCCGGCGAGACCAGGAAGGCCACCGGGGCCGGGTGCATCTCGGCAACCCTGGTGCTGGGGGCGGGGCGGCCTTTGCGTCCGAATGCGCCGAAGAGGAAGCGCAGGCTGTACACGGTGGTCAGCACCGACCCGGTCACGACTCCGGCCAGCACGTACGGTGCTGCGCTGCCCAGTGTCGGGCTGTGCAGCACCGTTTCGAAGTCGGCCTCCTTGGCGATGAACCCGAAGAACGGTGGTAGCGCAGCCATGCTCGCCGTCGCGCCGCAGGCGATGATCAGCAGCGGCTTGTTCCGGTCGCCCAGCCAGGCCAGCCTGCGGATGTCGCGGGTCCCGGTGGTGTGGTCGATGATGCCGACGACCATGAACAGTGCGGCCTTGAACATGGCGTGCGCGCAGACGGTGGCCAGGCCGGCCAGCATCATCTCGCTGCCGCCGGAACCGACCATCACGGTGATGAAGCCGAGCTGGCTGACCGTCCCGAACGCCAGGATCAGTTTCAGGTCGTCCTCGCGTAGCGCCCGCCACCCGGCCAGCAGCATCGTCGCCACCCCGAGTGTCACGACGACCGGCCGCCATACCGGGTTGTCGGCGAAGCCGGGCGTCATCCGTGCGATCAGGTAGACGCCGGCCTTGACCATCGCCGCGGCGTGCAGGTAGGCACTGACCGGTGTGGGGGCGGCCATCGCCCCCGGCAACCAGAAGTGCATCGGCACGATGGCCGACTTCGACAGCGCCCCGACCAGGATCAGCACCACCGCCACCGCGGCGGCCACGCCGGTCGGCGGATCGGCGATCAACTCCGAGAGCAGGAACGTGCCGGCGAGGTTGGCCAGCACGATGATGCCGACGAGCATGGCCAGCCCGCCCACCGTGGTGACCAGCAGCGCCTGGGTGGCGGCGCGGCGGCTGGTCGCCCGTTCGGCATAGTGCCCCACCAGCAGGAACGACAACACCGTGGTGGTTTCCCAGAACACGTAGAGCACCAGCATGTTGTCGGCGGTGACCAGGCCGAACATGGCGCCGGAGAAGGCGACGAGTTCGGCGGCGAAGCTGGGGAGCCGCTTCTCGCTGACGCCGTCGTGGTGGTGGAAGTACTCGGCGCAGTAGAACAGCACCAACGCCCCGACGGCCAGCACCAGCACGCTCATGATCGCCGCCAGCGCGTCGAAACGCAGCGTGATGTTCATGGCCAGCTCGGGCACCCAGGTCACGTTCACGGTTCGGGCGTCGCCGGCGCCGGGCCAGTTCAGCACTACCCAGGCCAGGGACCCGAGCGGCACCAGCGCCAACGGATAGAACGCCTGCCGGCCCCAGCGGTGCACCAGCACCGGAGCCAGGAGTGTGGCGACTGCGTGGGCAGCGAGGATGGCGAGCATGGCTCCGTCTCGTCGGGTCGGCACGCTGTCTGGCGGTGGGTGCCGTCGGGCAGGTGGACAGGGTGGCGAACGGAATCCGTCGGCCGCTGACTGGGTGGAGTCGGCTCAAGCTTACGGGGCGCTGTGCCTTCCGTTGTCCCGTCGCGGCGCGCTGCTCTGCAGCATCGCCGCGATCTGTCCCTCGACCTCGTAGGCGGCCACGAACAACAGTTCGTCGCCGGGCTGCAGGGCTTCGGACGACCCCGCCGCGATGAGCCGGGTCCCGCGCAGCACCGCCGCCAGCGCGCTGTCGGTCGGCATCTCGAGGTCGGCGACCCGGATTCCGGCCAGCGGACTGTCCGCTGGCAGCCTCAGCTTGGCGATGTTGGCCGCGCCGGGGCCGATACCGGTGCGCGGTCCCCGGCCCAGTTCCATCAGCCGGATCAGGTGCCCGACGTCGATGGCGCTCTCCACCGAGGCGACCATCGCCAGCGGCGTCGACACCGCCACGTCGACCCCCCACGCCTCGGTGAACAGCCAGTCGTTGCGGGCGTCGTTGATCCGGGCGACCACCCGGCCGACCCCGAATTCGGTCTTGGCCAGCAGGGCCATCGCCAGGTTGGCCTTGTCGTCGCCGGTGGCCGCGATCGCGACGTCGCAGACCTGTATCTCGGCCTCTTGTAGAGAAGCGAGCTCGCAGGCGTCGGCCAGGAACCAGTCGGCGCCCGGCACGGTGGCGGGCTGGTAGCGCTCCAGGTCACGCTCGATCACCAGCACCTTGTGCCCGTTGTCCACCAGTTCGGCGGCCACCGACCGGCCGACCGCGCCGGCCCCGGCAATCGCTATCCGCATCGGCGGCTCCTTAATGCCCTGATTTACTGGCAGCGACTCCAGTGTGAACGAGGTCGGATTGAACCTGCACCAGCTGTACGTGGCGCTGTTCGTCGGCGGAATCGTCCTGTTGGCGAGCATCATCGCCACCCGGTTGGCCACCGGCGTCGGCCTGCCCAGTCTGCTGCTGTTCCTCGGTGTCGGTCTGCTGGTCGGTGAGGACGGCATCGGCCTGAGCTTCGACGACGCGCAGCTGGCCCAGGGGCTGGGTACCGCGGCGCTGGGGGTGATCCTCGTCGAGGGTGGCCTCACCACGCGGTTCAGCGACATTCGCCGGGTGCTCGCTCCGGCCGGTGTGCTCGCCACCGTCGGTGTCGGGGTCAGCGCTGTGGTCACGGCTGCCTGTGTTCATCTGCTGCTGGGGGTGAACTGGCAGCTGGCGCTGCTGATGGGTGCGATCGTGTCCAGCACCGATGCGGCGGCGGTGTTCTCGGTGCTGCGGGTGGTGCCGCTGCCCCGCCGGGTCGGCGGGCTGCTGGAGGCCGAGTCGGGCTTCAACGACGCGCCCGCGGTGATCCTGGTGTTGCTGTTCAGCGCGATGCCGCTGGAGCTCGAGCCGGGCCGGATCGCGGTGACGTTGCTCTACAACCTGGGGGTCGGCCTGTTGATCGGGCTGGGTTGCGGTGTGCTCGGCGCGATGGCGCTGCGCCGCATCGCGCTGCCCGCCGCCGGCCTGTACCCGTTGGCGACGTTCGGGTTGGGCATGGTGGCGTTCGCGGCGGCCGGGTCGGCGCAGGCCAGCGCGTTCATCGCCGCGTACTCGGCCAGCGTGGTGCTGGCCAACTCGGGGTTGCCGCACCGTTCGGCGACCCGGTCGTTCGCCGAGGGCTCGGGATGGCTGGCCCAGATCGGACTGTTCGTGCTGCTGGGGCTGCTGGTGACGCCCGCGCAGCTGGTCGACGACATCGTGCCCGCGATCGTCGCGGGCATGGTGCTGCTGCTGATAGCCCGGCCGGTCTCGGTGGTGGTGTCGCTGATCGGGTTCCGGGTGCCGTGGCGTGAACAGGCGTTCCTGTCCTGGGCCGGGCTGCGCGGTGCGGTGCCGATCGTGCTGGCGACGTATCCGATCGTGGAGGGGGTTCCGGACAGCACCCGGCTGCTCAACATCGTGTTCGTGCTCGTGGTGGTGTTCACCCTGGTGCAGGGGCCGAGCCTGCGTTTCGTGGCCGAACGCCTGCACCTGGTGCCGCGGGACACCACCCGCGAGATCCAGGTGGACGCGGCGCCGCTGGACGTGCTCGGCGCCGAACTGATGACGATGACGGTGGCGCCCGGCTCGCGGCTGCACAACGTGACGGTGCTGGAGTTGCGGCTGCCCGACCCCAGCGTCATCACGCTGATCATCCGGGCCGGGCAGTCGTTCGTGCCGCAGCCGGTCACCCGGCTGGAGGCCGGCGACGAGTTGCTGATCGTCACGACCACCGCGACGCGTGAGCTGGCCGAGCGGCGGCTGCGCGCGGTCAGTCGCCGGGGCAAGCTGGCCTACTGGTTCGACGAGTACGGCGACCCCGGGTAGCGCCCCGCGCCGGGAGAGCAGGGCGACGGGATGCGGTATCTGGTCGGCAGCGCATGACCGAGCACACCGATGCCGGCGCCGAGGATGGGCCAGATCGGCCAGAAGTACCAGGAGTCCGCGGTCAGGCCGACGGCCAGCCACACGGTGAGCACGATGACGACCATGGTCAGGTAGGCCGCGAGGTGCACCTGGAAGCCGCGGCGTGCGGCTCGGCGCCGGGCGGCCTGCCGGCGGGGGTCGTTGCGGTGCAGTTCGGCCAGTGGGAGATCGGCGGTCAGCTCGCGGAGTTCGGGGGTGGTGTGGGCAGCGAACGCGCGCTGCAGCCGCTCCTCGTATTCGGTCATGTCCAGGTATCCCTGGGCCAGCGCCTGGCCGAGCAGGGTCGCCGTGGAATTGCGATCGCGATCACCGGCGCGCGGGGTGGTCGGGGCGGTCATGACATCCTCCCAATCTAGACGGTGACTAGTTTTACGATGCCAGCGTCAACTGGGCACTGTCAAGATCTATTCCCGGCGGGATGTCAGCGACCGGCGGCGAAGTCCCGCAACGCCTGGACCTGGGTCGGGTCCAGGGACGGCCGGACCGCCGCACGTGCGGTGGCCACGTCGGCGGCGGTCACATCGGCGGCGTCGATCGAGCGGCGCATCGCGGTCAGCGCCGCCTCCCGCAGCAGCGCCACACAGTCCGCGGCGCTATAGCCGTCCAGGTCGGCGGCCAGTGCCTCCAGATCGACCGCTTCCGGCCCGTCGGCGGCCAGCGGCACCGATTTGCCTGCGGTGCGCAGGATCTGGATGCGCGCCTCGGCGTCGGGCGGTTCGACGAACACCAACTTCTCCAGCCGGCCAGGTCGAAGCAGTGCCGGATCGATCAGATCGGGGCGGTTCGTCGCCCCCAGCACCACCACGTCGCGCAGCGGTTCGATGCCGTCGAGTTCGGTCAGCATCGCGGCCACCACCCGGTCGGTCACCCCGGAGTCGAAACTCTGCCCACGCCGTGGCGCCAGCGCGTCGATCTCGTCGAGAAACACCAGTGACGGTGCCGAATCCCTTGCCCGGCGGAACAACTCACGTACCGCCTTCTCGCTGGAGCCGACCCACTTGTCCATCAGCTCGGCACCCTTGACCGCGTGCACCGACAACCGGCCAGAGCTGGCCAGAGCCCGCACCACGAACGTCTTGCCGCAGCCGGGCGGTCCGTAGAGCAACACGCCGCGCGGTGGTTCAACCCCCAGCCGCTCGAAGGTGTCCGGGTGCTGCAGCGGCCACAGCACCGCCTCGGTCAGCGCCTGCTTGGTATCGGCCATGTCGCCGACATCCTCGAGCGTCACCGCGCCGACCGACACCTCCTCGGTCGACGACCGGGACAGCGGCCGGATCACGCTCAGCGCGCCGGCGAGGTCCTCCTGGCGCAGTTCCGGCGCCGACTCGTCCCGGCTGGCCCGGGCCGCCGCCCGCAACGCCGCCTCGCGCACCAGTGCGGCCAGGTCGGCCACCACGAAACCCGGTGTCCGGCCTGCGATCTCGGCGAGGTCGAGGTCGGCGGCGGGAACCGACCGCAGCAGCACCTCGAGCAGCTGCTTGCGGGTGGCCGAGTCGGGCAGGCTCAACCCGAGCTCACGGTCGCACAGGTCCGGAGCGCGCAGCCGGGCATCGACGTTGTCGGGGACCGCCGAGGTGACGATCAGCGCGAACCCGTCCGCGGCGACCGCCTTGCGCAGTTCGGCCAGGACCAGCCCGGCCACCGGCTCGGCAGTGGCCGGCAACACCGCGTCGACGTCGGTGATCAGCAGGATCCCGCCGCCCTGATCCGGTGCGCCCGCAGTCGTCACGGCGTTGGCCACCGCGGTCAGCCGATCCGCCGGGGCCAACGAACCGATCTCGGGCCCGTCGAGTTCGACCAGCCGGCGATCAGCACACACGGTGCGCACCATCGTCGCCTTGCCGACCCCGGCCGGGCCGGTCACCAACACGCCCAGGTTGGCCGAGGCGCCCAGGGTTTCGAGCAGCTCGGGTTCGTCGAGGGCCAGCTTGAGCCATTCGGTCAACTTGCCGGCCGCCACATGCGCACCCTTGAGGTCGTCGAACGCGACCGCGGGCGGGCTGGGCCGCACCGGCGGCTCATCGGTGCGGGCCACCGCAGCGTCAGGGCCGCTCACCCGCGGCTCGGGTGGCACGCCGTCACCCCAGCTGACCAGCGAATTGGGTTGCACGCTGACCGGTCCGGCCGGGTCGACCCCGGTGACCGTCAGCAGCTCCGAGGTCCAGGTGATGCCGACCGAGGCCGCCAGCGCCGTGCTGGCCTGCGACGTCGAGGTGCCCGGTCCCAGATCACGCGGCAACAGCGACACGATGTCGCCGACGGTCATCACCTTGCCCAGCAGCGCCTGACGCAGCGTGGCCGCCGAGATCGACCGGCTGGCCAGCGCGGAGCCGCTCAAGGTCACCGACCGTGCACCGAACACCGTCACCGCGGCGACCAGAACCGGGGCGTCCTCGGGTACCCCGGCGTTGGACAGGGTCACATCGTCGAGCAGCGCCGTCCCCGTCGGAATGCCCGGCGGCGCGACGCCGACGACCGCGGCCGTGGTGCGCGATCCGGTCAGCGACACCGCATCCCACTCCCGGATCCCGAGCGCGGCGATGGCCTCCGGATGCAGCCGCACCACCCCGCGCCGCGAGTCCAGCGCCGAGGTGTTCAGCCGCGCGGTCAACGTCAGCTGCGGCCGCGGCGCCTCCCGGTCGGCGACGTCCAGGTCGGACATCTCAGCCCCTCGGAGGACGGCGCAGACCCAGCCGCATCATCGACCGGCGGTGCGGCTGGGCGCGCCGGATGGCGCGGCGCGCGGCACGCTGCTGGCGGGGCTTGTCGTCCCACACCTCGGGGTGGGCCGCCAGGAACCGGCGGGTGCGGATCGCGAACGGGATGTGCAGCGCGTAGGCCAGGATGATCAACAGGATCACGACGTAGCCGTAGAGAATCGAGGCGGCCACGCCGATCGCCAACAGCGCCAGCAGCGGCGCCACCATGTTCGGCGGCACCGCGAACGTATGGATCTTGCGCATCGGCAGCGTGCTGACCACCAGCAGCGACACCACGATCATCCAGATCACCACGGCCGGCTCCGAGGTCCACCAGCCGTCGCCGAACTGCATCTTGGCCGCCAGCGGCCCGATCGCGCCGATCGCGCCCGCCGGCGCCGGCATCCCGACGAAGTACTTCTTCTCGAAGTCGGGTTGATCGGTGTGCAGCATCGCGTTGTAGCGGGCCAGCCGCAGCACGATGCACACCGCGTACAGCAACACCACGATCCAGCCGATCCGCGACGTCGACAGCAGCGTGCCGTAGACGATGAACGCCGGAGCGACACCGAAGTTCACCGCGTCGGCCAGCGAGTCGATCTCCTCGCCCATCCGCGACGTCGCCTTCAGCGCGCGGGCGATGCGCCCGTCGAGGGCATCCAGGATCGCCGCGACCGCCAGGAACGCCATCGCCTCAGTGGGTCTGCCGTCGAGGGCGAACTTGACCGAGGACAGGCCGAGGCAGATCGCGGCCACCGTCATGGCGCTGGGCAGGATGCGCGCGCTGACGACCGGAGTCTTGATGCGGGGCCTCATGGCAGCTCGGCCAGCACGGTCTCACCGGCCAGGGTGCGCTGGCCCACCGTGACCAGCACGGTCGAGCCCGCCGGCAGGTAGGTGTCCAGCCGCGATCCGTACCGGATCAGGCCGTAGGTGTCCCCGATTCCGATCGGGTCGCCGGGTTTGACGTCGCACACGATGCGCCGGGCCAGCAGCCCGGCGATCTGCACCGCGACCACCTCGGCACCGTCCGGGGTGCGGATCACCACGCTGTTGCGTTCGTTGTCCTGGCTGGCCGCGGCCAGGTCGGCCGACCCGAACAGCCCGGGGCGGTGCACCGTGGCGACCACCTCGCCGCCGACCGGCGCCCGCTGTACGTGGGCGTCCAACAGCGACAGGAAGATGCTGATCCGCGGCACCGGCACCGCCGGCAGGCCCAGCTCGACGGGCGGGGTCGCTTCGTCGACCACACAGATCAGCCCGTCGGCCGGGGCGACGACGACACCGGGCCGCACCGGTGGGGTGCGCG
Source organism: Mycobacterium sp. ABE4_509 (assembly GCF_056160785.1). NCBI lineage: Bacteria > Bacillati > Actinomycetota > Actinomycetes > Mycobacteriales > Mycobacteriaceae > Mycobacterium > Mycobacterium sp. ABE4_509. The sequence goes on from NZ_JBSWXU010000053.1 coordinate 30,567, forward strand.
GGGGGTGCAGGAAGAACGCGGCGTTGGCCGCCGCCGAGGTCACGCCCGCGC
>NZ_JBSWXU010000054.1:0-30333 GCF_056160785.1 Mycobacterium sp. ABE4_509
CCGCCAGGCCGGCCACGGCGGCCGCGGCGCCGCTGGCCCACGGCCCCCAGGTGGCCAGCCAGCGCAGCTTGCCGGGTTGCAGCCCGGGAGTGTCCACGGTGATGGGGACCGTCAGGGTCGGCGGTACCTGAAGGTCGAGCGCCCCCAGGGTGGCGGTGAACGACGGATCCGACAGCATCGGCGCGACGTCGATCAGCCACTCCCGGGTGGAGTTGCCGCTCGGCACCGCTCCGGTGAACATCCACCGGTGCGCGATTCGGTTGGCCTGCGCGAACTGGCCCGGGAAGCCGTCGTTGCCGGTGTAGGCGGCCGCCACCCGGCGCACCAGTGCGGGGTTGAGTTCGTAGCCGTTGTCGGCGGCCAGCGCGCTCACCTGGCTGGTGAGCTCACCGGCCATCGCGTCCTGCAGGCGTGGATCACCGGCCGCCGAGGCTGCCAGCTCGGCGTAGCCGTTCTCGTTCACGACGGTCAGCTGCGCCCACACCGCCGGTACCGCGACCGCCAGCGCGACGGTCGTGACGAGCCAGAAGAACAGCGCGGCCAACACCCGCACGGACGCGCCCTCCTTCTACCGCTGGGGGTCGGGGGACGCCGGCCGGCGGCTCAGTCGTCGCCCAGTGCGCGTCCCACGATGAGCGGGTCGGGCCGGCCGACCACCTCATGGTCTTTGTTGTCGTAGTCGAACTTACTCAGCACGTGGCGCATGGCGTTGATCCGGGCACGCTTCTTGTCGTTGCTCTTGACCACCGTCCACGGAGCGGTCTCGGTGTCGGTCCAGGCGAACATGTCCTCCTTGGCCGCGGTGTAGTCGTCCCACTTGTCCAGCGAGGCCAGGTCGGTGGGCGAGAGCTTCCACTGCCGGACCGGGTCGACCTGGCGGATCGTGAACCGGGTGCGCTGCTCGGACGACGACACCGAGAACCACAGCTTGGTCAGGAAGATGCCGTCGTTGACCAGCATCTGCTCGAACAGCGGGACCTGCCGGACGAATTCGGCGTGCTGGCGGTTGGTGCAGAAGCCCATCACGCGTTCCACGCCGGCCCGGTTGTACCAGGACCGGTCGAAGAGCACCATCTCGCCGGCGGACGGAAAGTGCTCGATGTAGCGCTGGAAATACCACTGGGTGCGTTCACGCTCGGTCGGCTTCTCCAGCGCGACGACGCGGGCGCCACGGGGGTTGAGGTGCTCCATGAAGCGTTTGATGGTGCCGCCCTTGCCCGCCGCGTCGCGCCCCTCGAACACGATCACGTGCCGGTGGCCGTGCGCCTTGGACCAGTTCTGCAGTTTGAGCAGCTCGATCTGCAGCAGCCGCTTCTGCTCCTCGTATTCGGGGCGTTTCATCCGCTCGTCGTAGGGATAGTTCTCCCGCCAGGTGTCGACGATCTGGTTGCCCGGCTGGATGAGCAGCACGGGGTCGTCATCGTCGTCGTCGACGACGGTGTAGCCAGAGGTATCCAAAGTCACGCGGGGAAAGTATCGAGCCGCGCGAACCGCGAGGTGACGCCACGGTGAACGAAAGGTGGATTATTTGCCCCACTGACTATTCGGTCCATTCGGCCGACCACCGGCCGATCTCCGGTTGTTCTCCACGAAACCTCCAAGTCGGCGCCGCCGGGCCTCGGCAGCATCGAACGGGTTCCCGCATTCCGCCCCAGGAGGACCCCGATGAACGTCACCACAACCGCGATGCCCGACCTCGCCTGCGTCGCCGGCATCGTCCGCACACACGCCGCTCGGCGGCCCGACGCGACAGCGCTGATCACCCAGCAGCGCACCCTGAGCTTCGGCGAGCTGCACACCCGCTCCAGCCGCGTGGCGCAGGCCCTCCGGGCGGTCGGGGTGGGCTTCGACGACCGGGTGGTCTTCATCGGCAAGAACAGCGCCGAGTTCTTCGAGGTCGCCTTCGGCGCCGCCAAACTCGGCGCAGTCGGGGTCCCGGTCAACTGGCGGCTGACGCCGGTGGAGATGCTCCAGATCATCGACGATTCGGGGGCCGGTGTCATCATCGTCGACGCCGAGTTCTTCGACTCTGTCGAACAGTTCGCCGACCGGCTGGCCGCCGCGCACACCATCGTCGCGGTCGGATCGCACGCCACGTGGCCGGATTTCGAGGACTGGATCAGCGCCCACCCCGCCGGGGACCCCGAAATCACCACCCGCTCCGACGACGTCGCGCTGCAGATGTACACCTCGGGAACCACCGGCCTGCCCAAGGGGGTGATGCTGACCAACCGCAGCCTGTGCGGCGTGGCCGGCGGCCTGGCCGGCCAGTGGGGTTTCGGCAGCGACAGCGTCAATCTCGCTGTCATGCCGTTGTTCCACATGGCCGGCTTCGGCAGCACCCTGGTCGGTCTCTATGCGGGTTGCAGCACGGTGGTCCTGCGTGATGTGGATCCCGGCGCGATCCTGGCGGCGATTCCCCGGTACGCAGTGACCAACACGTTGCTGGTTCCGGCGGTGATCCAATTCCTGCTTCTCACCCCGGGCATCGATGACACCGACTTCTCCAGCCTGCGCACGGTGGTCTACGGCGCCTCCCCGATCAGCGACGAGGTGCTGACCGGTGCGCTGCGCCGGTTCGGCTGCGAGTTCATCCAGATCTACGGCTCCACGGAGACCACCGGGTGCGTCAGCCAGCTCGACGCTGCCGACCACGACCCGCACCACCAAGCGCACCTGCTGCGCTCCTGCGGAAAGCCGCTGCCCTGGGTCGACGTCCGCGTCGTGGACGCCGACGGCCACGATGTGCCCGCCGGCGAGGTCGGCGAGTTGTGGACCCGGTCTGAGCTGAACATGGCCGGGTACTGGAACCAGCCGTCGGCCACCGCGAAGGCCATCACGGCCGATGGCTGGTACCGGACCGGCGACGCCGGCTACCGCGACCAGGACGGCTATCTGTACCTCTACGACCGGGTGAAGGACATGATCGTCTCCGGCGGGGAGAACGTGTACCCCGCCGAGGTGGAGAACGTGTTGATGTCGCATCCGGCGGTAGGCGACGTCGCCGTGATCGGAGTGCCCCACGCGAAGTGGGGGGAGGCCGTCAAAGCAGTGGTGGTGCCGGCCGAGGCGGTAGCGGAGGCCGATCACGCCACCCTGGAGGCCGAGTTGCTCGCATACGCGCGTACCCGGCTGGCCGGTTTCAAACTGCCGAAATCGGTGGACTTCGCCGCATCCATGCCCCGCAACGCCACCGGGAAGATTCTCAAACGCACTCTGCGCGAAGACTACTGGGTCACTTCCGGCCGTCGTATCGGGTGAGCGCGAGGGGGTCGCGGTCCGGGCACCGGCGGCTTGTGTAGTCGATCGTGTACAGTCGGTCTGGCACGGTGTAGTCATCTGACTACGCATACTCGAGAAAGGACTCGCATGACCCCGACCCCCACTGTCACCAAACTCGGCAGCACCATCGGCGCACGTGTCGACGGCGTTCGACTCGACGGCGACCTCACCGCCGAGGCCGTATCGGCGATCCGTACAGCGCTACTCGAGCACGGCGTGATCTTCGTGCGCGGCCAGCACCATCTCGACGACGCGGCCCAGCACCGGTTCGCCTCGCTGCTGGGCACGCCGGTCGGACATCCCGTGCTCAACGTGGCCACCGCAGAGGCCCCCGCGATCACGCCGATCGACTCCGACTACGCCTCGGCCAACAGGTGGCACACCGACGTCACCTTCGTCGCCGACTACCCGTCGGTGTCGGTGCTGCGCGCGGTCACGCTGCCGCCCTACGGCGGTTCGACACTGTGGGCCTCCACCGCGGCGGCCTATCGCGACCTTCCCGACCCGCTCAAGCGTCTGGCCGAGAACACCTGGGCGCTGCACAGCAACCGGTTCGACTACGTGACGACACCGGCCGCCGGCATCGCGGAGAAGTTCGAGGCCGCCCGCGCCGCGTTCGGGCACACCGAGTTCCAGACCGAACATCCGCTGGTGCGGGTACACCCCGAGACCGGCGAGCGCACCCTGGTCGCCGGCAACTTCGCCCAGCACCTGATCGGGTTCGACCAGCAGGACTCGCGTGAGCTGCTCGGCTTGCTGCAGCGCCGGATCACAGTGCCGGAGAACACCGTCCGCTGGAACTGGGAGATGGGCGACGTGGCGATCTGGGACAACCGCGCGACCCAGCACCGAGCCGTCGACGACTACGACCGCCAGCGGCGGCTCATGCACCGCGTCACGCTGGCCGGAGATGTGCCCGTCGACATCCACGGCCGGCCCAGTCGCGCGCTCGGCGAATCCGCACCGGCCGCCTGAACGCGCAGCGGGCCCGGTTCACTGTTTCGCGGCGCGGCGGGGGCCGATCAGCGCGAGCTTGGTCATCACGGTGTTCATCCGCTTGAGCGCTTTGAGCGACTTGTTGTAGTAGTTGCCACCGGCGCCGACGCTCGTCCGCGGCGTCACCACCGCCTCCTGGCGGCAGAACTTGCGCAGGCCCTCGGCACCGCCGAACCGCACACCCATCCCCGAACTCTTCCAGCCGCCCATCGGGGCGGTGGTGCACATCAGGTTGGAGATCACGTCGTTGACGTTGACCGCGCCACAATCGAGCTGTCGCGCCACCGCCTCGGCCCGCTCGACATCGGCGGAGAAGACCGAGGCCGACAAGCCGTAGGGACTGTCGTTGGCCAGCCGGACCGCCTCATCGGCATCGGCGACCTTCATGATCGGCAAGGTCGGGCCGAAGGTCTCCTCGGTCATGCACAGCATCGAGTGGTCGACGTCGACCAGCACCGTCGGCGGGTAGAAGTTGCCCGACCCCACCGGCCGCCGCCCGCCGGTCACCGCCTTGGCGCCCTTGGCCAGCGCATCCTCGACGTGCCGTTCGGTCACGGCGACCTGCGATTCGTCGATCAGCGATCCGAAGTCGTTGCCCTCGCCGGCCCCGGTCTTGAGGTTGTGCACATCGCCGACCACCGCGGCGACGAACCGGTCGTAGACGGATTCGACGACGTACACCCGCTCGACCGACACACAGGTCTGGCCGGCGTTGAACATCGCACCCCACACCGCGGCGTGCGCGGCCAGCTCCACGTCGGCGTCCTCGAGCACCAGCATCGGGTCCTTACCGCCGAGCTCCAGGCTCACCGGGGTCAACGTGCGCGCGGCACGCTCCATCACCTTGGCGCCCGTCGCGCTCGACCCGGTGAACTGGATGAAGTCGCAGGCGTCGATCACCGCCCCGGCCACCTCGCGAGCACCTTGCGCCAGGGCCAGCACCTCGGGCGCACCCGACTCCAGCCAGCCGCGCAGCAGCAGTTCGGCGGTCAGCGGTGTGCGCTCGGAGGGCTTGAGCAGCACCGCACACCCGGCTGCCAGCGCCCCGATGGCGTCCATCAGCGCGTTGGCGATCGGATAGTTCCACGGCGCGATGATGCCGACGACCGGGCGCGGCCGGTAGTGCACGGTGATCTTCTTGATCGCCAGGAAGGGCAGCGCCGACGGCCGGGCCTCGGGCGCCAGCGCCTGCTCCATCGTCTTGATGTAGTACGACGCGATCATGATGATCAGCGGCACCTCCTGCGCCGCGTCGATCGCCGACTTCCCGGTCTCGGCGATCAGCAGCCGCTCGAGTTCGGCACGGTGCTCGCCGAGCCACACCGCATACCGTGCCAGTACCTTCGCGCGGCCCGCGGCGCCGCGGGCTTCCCACTCCCGCTGGGCGGCGCGCAGACTTGCCGCCACCCGCGCCACATCGCCGGGTTCGGTCCAGCGCACCTCGCCCGCGACGGCGCCGGTCGCCGGGTTCCTGATGGTGCCGGTACCGGTGAAGTCGGGCAGGTGCACATCTGGGGTCGCGGTCATGGTCCCATGCTAACCGCCGCTGTGATCCACGTCGCACCCGGGTTGACACCTGTCAAGTCGATGGGCCGGGCCTCCGATCAGGGCAGCGACGCACACCAGCGCGGTCCCCAGGAGCACCGCGCCGACCGCATCGGTGAAGTAGTGGTAGGTGACCCCCTGCCCCACCACGCCGAGCGCGGCGGCCGCCGCCGCGACCAGAACCGCCCACATCGCGGCACCGGCCACCAGCACCGCAAGCCCCAGCACCACGACCGCGAGCGTGGTGTGCCCGCTCGGGTAGGCCAGCGCATCTTCCTTGTGCCGGCCGAACAGCCTCTTGGCCGACCGCGCGAGCAGCACCGCGGCGAAGGGCGCCACCGCGATCACCGCCGACAACCGCCACCGGCGCCGGTACAGCGCGACGGCGAGCACCAGCACCCACAACCCGATGCTGACCCGGCCATCGGTGAACACCAGCAGCTTGTCCAGGTCCGGGTGCCGCCGACCCAGGGTCTGGAACCAGTCGTCCAGCGGCGTCGACCCGGAGCCGACCGCCAGGCCGAGCAGGATGACACCGGAGACGGCGACCGGCGGCCACCACCGGAGCAGTGTGCTCAGCGGGCGATTCCCCGGATGTAGGCCGCCTGGCCGAGGTGCTGCGCGGCGTCGTCGACGATGCTCACCAGGCGCGCACTGGCCGTCACCGGCGGGTTCCAGTGACGATCGATGATCCGGGTGAGCTCGTCGGCAGTCACCGACGCCACGTACTCCAGCGACTCCTTGTGCACCGCGTGGTAGTAGCCGGCAAGCAGGTCGGCGGGGGCCCGCACCTTGGCCACCTCGTCGGCGGTGTGCCCGTAGCCGTGCGCATCACGCGGCAGATCGAGGGCGAAACGGTCGACCCAGCCGTCCCGTAACCACACCTGCTCGAGATCGGCCAGCGCGCACAGCTGGGCGTCCTGGATGCGGGCGCTGTGCCAGATCAGCCATGCGATCGTGTTGGCCTGCGGCGTCGGACGGTAGTAGGCGACCTCGTCGGTCAGCCCGTCGGTGAGGTCGTCGACGTGCTCGATCAGCCGGGTGAACGAGTCCCGCAGGATCTCCCGGGCGGCGTCGATCTCGGCCATGCTCACTCCCCGGGTCCACCGCCGTGGAACATGACCCCCACGTCGATCTGCCCGGTGTACCCGAGCACCCCGAGCACCTTGTCGTAGAAGGCCGTCGACTTCTCGAAGTCAGCGCAGTTGATTCCGAAGTGGTCGATCACGCCCCCACCGTACATTCGGGATATGACATATGACCCCGTCCTCGCCCCGGCGACGACCTTCGACCTCTGCATCCGCAACGGAACCATCGTCGACGGACTCGGCGGCGAACCGTTCGTCGGGGACGTCGCCATACGCGACGGTGTGATAGCCGCCGTCGGTGCGGTGCCGGGCTCCGGCGCCCGCGAGATCGACGCGACGGGACTACTCGTCACGCCCGGGTTCGTCGACCTGCACACCCATTACGACGGACAGGCCATCTGGTCGGAGCGGCTGACCCCGTCCTCGGCCCACGGTGTGACCACCGCGGTGATGGGCAACTGCGGGGTCGGCTTCGCGCCGTGCCGGCCGGCCGATCACGACGTGCTCGTCGACGTGATGGCCGGGGTCGAAGACATCCCCGGGGTGGTCATGGTCGACGGCCTGCCCTGGCACTGGGAGACGTTTCCCGAGTTCCTCGATGCCCTCGACGCGGGCCGCCGGGACATCGATGTGGCGGCCCTGCTGCCCCATTCACCGCTCCGCGTGTACGTGATGGGCCGGCGCGGGGTGGACCGCGAACCCGCGACCGCCGAGGACCTGGCCATGATGCGCAAGCTGGCCGCGGAGGCGGTCCAGGCCGGGGCGCTGGGCTTCGCCTCCTCACGCTTCACGCTGCACAAGACACACAGCGGGGCGCTCATCCCGACCTACGACGCCGACCAGGCCGAGATCGAGGCCATCGCACGCGGCGTCGACGATGCGGGCGGCGGCCTGATCCAGTTCGTGCCCGACCTGGTCGCCGGCGACTACGAGCCGGTGCTGCAGACGGTGTTCGACGTGGCCGCCGAGGTGGGCCTGCCGGTGACCTTCACGCTGGCGATCGGCAATGCCGGCGAGCCGTTCTTCCGGGACGCACTGACGATGGTGAACAAGGCCAACGCGGCCGGCGGACAGGTCAGCGCACAGATCTTCCCCCGCCCGATCGGGCTGGTGCTGGGCCTGGAGCTGTCGGGCAATCCGTTCGTGACGTATCCGTCGTATCAGGCGATCGCCGATCTTCCGTTGGACCAGCGGTTCACCGAGATGCGTAAACCCGAAGTGCGGGAACGGATCCTGAACGACAAGCCGGGAGCCGACGGACATCCGCTGATGTTCGCCGCACAGGCCTGGAACTACATGTTCCCGCTCGGCGAGCCGCCGAACTACGAACCGTCGCCTGCCGACTCGATCGGCGCCCGAGCCGCCGCGCGCGGGGTGAGCCCGCTCGAGGAGGCCTACGACCGCCTGCTCGACGACGACGGTCACGCGATGCTGCTGGTCGCGTTGGCCAACTTCCGCGACGGCAACCTGGACACCGTCGCCGAGCTGATCCGCCGGGACGACGTGGTGCTGGGGCTCGGCGATGGTGGCGCGCACTACGGGATGATCTGCGACGCCAGCTTTCCCACCTACATGCTGGCGCACTGGGTGCGCGACCGCCCCTCGGGGCGGCTGTCGGTGGCCGAAGCGGTGGCCGAACTGACCTCGGTGCCCGCCCGGGTCGCCGGACTGGCCGACCGGGGCCGGATCGCGGCGGGCTACAAGGCGGATCTGAACATCATCGACGGGGCCGGGGTGCGCCTGCACCGTCCGGTCGTCGTCAACGACCTGCCGGCCGGCGGCCGGCGGCTCGACCAGCGGGCCGACGGCTATGTCGCCACGATCGTCTCCGGCGAGGTGATCGCCGAGAACGGGGTGCCCACCGACGCCCGGCCGGGCAAGCTGATCAGGGGCCGCCGGGCGGCGCCGGTCGGCTGAGCATCAGTCGCCGCGGCGACGCAGTTCGACGGCCTCGGTGAGCAGCGCTTGCCACAGCGGACGGTCCAGCGGCGTCACGGCGACCCATTCGGCGAAGACCTTGCCGGCCGGGGAGAACGGCTCCCCGACCCCGCCGGCGATCAGCTGCCTCACCCGCTCGGCGTCGAACCGGATGACCAGGTTCCCGGTCTTGCGGTGCACGGTGGCGAGGAATTCACCGTCGATGCGCAGACACGGTGTCCCCATCAGGGTGCCGCGCTCGATGTCCGGTTCGAGCAGCAGTGGCTCGGCGAGTTCCCAGAAGGCCGCATGCCGCGCGCCGAGTTCGTCGGCGGTCATGCCGTGTGCCTGACCAGCCAGCGGTGCACCTGGGCCAGTGCGAGCAGGCGCCGGGCGACCCAGTCGGCGAATGCGCCCTCAGCCGAGAGCTTGGGTGTCGGCTCGAGGAATCGGACCTGGAAGGTCTTGTGCTGCAGGAGCTGTGCCTGCTCGTCCGGTGCGTCGAAACCGGCCGGAACTCTGGCCAGCTCCGGCTCGCTGATGGTCAGAGTGTGGCCGCGGCCGACGTCATGGAGGGTTCGCAGAAGCTCGGCGCCGGGCGGGCCCGACACGGCGGATCGCCAGCGCCCGAGTTGCTCACGCCCGAATGCCGCACCGGAGGCGAACCCGACGTCGCGGGCACCCACGCGGACCCGCAGGGTGGGCGCCGACCGCTTGGGCGTGCCCTCCCAGAAGTTCAGCAGCAGATGGTCCTTGTAGGGCCGGGACCGGTCGGTGGCGAACCGCAGGTCCCGGTTGATCGGCGACAGCGATCCGTTGACCTTGGGGATCGCGGCGATGCCGGGAGAGACCTCGCGCTGCAGCACGTCGCCGACGGCGAGCACGAGACATCGGGCCGGCTCGAAGACGCTCGCCTCCCACTCGGCGCGCCGTACCGCGAACGCGTCCTTGTCCGCGGCCGCGATCGTGTCGAGGACACCGAGCCCCTCGGGGAACCCGCGAAACCCGCACTGCTGTGCTGCTGACCCCATAGCGGAGCACTTTACAATATAAAGCGCTCCGGCGTGGGCGGCGCAGCGAATCGGCGGGGCTGGATACCGTGATGCCATGCCGCAGCGCTCGTACGGCCGTTTCTGCGGACTGGCTCGCGCTCTCGAGCTGGTCGGAGACCGGTGGACGCTACTGCTCATCCGGCAGCTGCTCATCGGGCCGAAGCGCTACAACGAGTTGCTGTCCGAACTTCCCGGCATCTCCACCAAGTTGCTCGCCGAGCGACTGCGCCGGATGGAAGAAGACGGACTGGTGACCAGGACCGAGCAGTCGTCCGCCGCCGTCTACGAGCTGACGCCCTACGGCCGTGACGTCGAACCGGTCATCCTCGAACTGCTGCGGTGGGGGTCTGGCCTGCTCGCCGACCCCGCCCGCCTGGACGAGCCGGCCGACCCCTACTGGCCGCTGTTCCCACTGCGCTGGCTGGCACGCCGGCACCCCGCCCGGACACCCTTGACCGTCTGCGTCGCGGTGACCGGCGCAGAACCGGTGTGTATCTCGGTGCGCGAGCACGAGGCGCACCTCGCTGCTGCCGACTCACCTGCCGACCTGACGCTGGCCGGTGACGGCCGCGACCTGGCGGCGCTGTTGAGCGGACAGGCCGGGCTCGACGCGGGCACCGTCGAGGTCGGCGGTCGCGACGGCTGGCTGCGCAAGGCGCTGCAGATCGCCTACCGGTAGTCGCGGCCGCCCGTACGCTGGCGCCATGAGCGTCAAGGTGGAACTCGACAAGCTGGCCGACACCCTGGGTGACTTCTCATTCGCCTACCTGGTCACCGTCGGCGACGACTTCCGCGCGCACACCGTGGCGGTGGATCCGAATCTGAGCGGCGTTGCGTTGCACATCGACTCGGTCGGCAACAGCACCCGCCGCAACGCCACCGCCCACCCCGGCGTCACGCTGGTCTGGCCGCCGAGCGAGCCGGGCGGATACACGCTGATCGTCGACGGCGCCGCCACCGTCAGCGACGGCGGCCTGCGCGTCGAGCCGACCGGCGCTGTCCTGCACCGCAAACCCGGGCCGGAGCCTTCGGCGACGGGGTGCGGCGACGACTGCAGGCCGGTCCAGGTCTAGGGCGCCGCCGCCCCGAGGTCGGCCAGGATGACGCGCGCCGCGTTGCGACCGGGCGCCATCGTCACGCCCGGGCCCGGATGGGCACCGGCTCCGCAGAGGTAGACGTTGCCGACCGGGGTTCGATACCGACCCATCCCGGCTACCGGCCGCATGGCACCGGCCTGGTACGGCAGCATCGCGCCATGCGAGTTCGTGCCCCGCACCGCGCTGGGCAGGATCCGTTCCAGGTCGACGGGACTGCGCACGACCCGCGCGATGATCTTGTCAGCCAGGTCGGGGATGTAGCGGCGGGTGAGCAGATCGATGACCCGGTCGGCGAACGGCTCCTTGGCCTGCGCCCAGTCACAGTGGGGGATCGAATCACCCGCATCCCCGGTGATCCGGTAGGGCACCGGCTGCACGACGAGCTTCATCAGCGCTCGGCCCGCCGGCGCCCTGGCGGGGTCGGCGGCGCTGTCGTTGCAGATCAACGCGAAAGGTTCGGCCGGTAGCCGTCCGCCGCGGGCCTCGCGGTAGAGCTGGGTGAAATAGTCCAGCCCCGGCGGGCTCGGATGGACGTACACCGACCGGCCCACCGTCGGGCCGGCGTGGAACTCGACCGGCGAGTCCAGCGCCAGGTAGATGACCATCACCGAGTGGCCCAACTCGTAGGTGCGCATCCGCTGCGCGATTCGCTCCCCGACCGCGTTCTCCCCCAACAGCTCCAGAGCCAGCGCACGCGGATGCGACGAAGCGGCGAGCAGTCCGAAACCATCGACGTGCTCACCGTCGGCGAGTTCGACCCCGACCGCGCGACCCCGCTCGACGACGATCCGGGTGACCTCGCTCCCGGTGCGGATGTCGCCGCCGTGTGCCGTCACAACCCCGGCCAGGGCCGCCGCCAGGTTGCCCATGCCGCCCCTGACCACATTGTTGCCGTACCGCTGGATCACCATGGAGAACAGCCACGCCGCGCTCGCGCCGCCGACCTCCTCCGGGGCGGCGCCGATGTGCATCGCCCATGACCCGAGCAGCGCTTTGACCTCGTCAGCGCCGAACCGCTCGTCACACCACGACCGCAGGCTCTGCAGCGCGAAGCGGTACCGATCCGGGTCGTCGTCGGCACCTATCGGGGGTGGCTCGTTGAACGAGCCGGTGATGGCCAACTCGTTTTCCAGGAACTCCTGATAGAGGGCTCGCCAGGTCGCGGAGTCGGGCTCGCTGAGCTGCGCCAGGGCGGCGCACGTCCGGTCGACGTCGCGGTACACGGTCAGCCCGCGGCCATCGGGCAGCGCATGCGACCAGCAGGGGTCGGGCCGCAGCAGTTCGAACCCGTGCTCGGCGAGCCCGAGTTCGGCGGGCGCGGGCGAGAAGTTGGCGAACTGAATGCAGATGGCGTGGGTGTCCGACCGGAAGCCGGGAAGCGTGAGCTCTTCGGTCCCGGTCATCCCGCCGATCACGTGGTGTTTCTCGAGCACCAGAACGCGCACGCCCGCTTTGGCCAGGTAGCCAGCGCACGTCAACCCGTTGTGTCCGCTGCCGATGACGACGGCGTCGTAGTGGCCGGACATCGCAGACCACCCCCTCTCAGGGCCGCGCCGATCGTAACCCCGACCCCTGAGCGATTCACGAAAAAGCCCGGCCCCCTGACGGAGCCGGGCTTTCCCGTGTTGAAGCGTCGGACTAGAAGTCCATGCCGCCCATGCCACCGGTCGGGTCGCCGGCGGGTGCGGCGGCCTTCTCCGGCTTGTCGGCGACGACGGCCTCGGTGGTGAGGAACAGCGCCGCGATGGACGCCGCGTTCTGCAGCGCAGAGCGGGTCACCTTCACCGGGTCGGCAACGCCGGCCTTGAGCAGGTCCTCGTACTCACCGGTGGCGGCGTTGAGGCCGCTGCCGGCGGGCAGGTTGGACACCTTCTCGGCGACGACACCGGGCTCCAGACCACCGTTGAGGGCGATCTGCTTGAGCGGAGCCGACAGCGCCACGCGGACGATGTTCGCACCGGTGGCCTCGTCACCGGAGAGCGAGAGCTCCTCGAGCGACGGCGACGACTGCAGCAGAGCCACGCCACCACCGGCGACGATGCCCTCCTCGACGGCGGCCTTGGCGTTACGGACGGCGTCCTCGATGCGGTGCTTGCGCTCCTTGAGCTCCACCTCGGTGGCGGCACCGGCCTTGATCACCGCAACACCGCCGGCCAGCTTGGCCAGGCGCTCCTGCAGCTTCTCGCGGTCGTAGTCGGAGTCGCTGTTCTCGATCTCGGCACGGATCTGGGCCACCCGGCCGGCGATGGCGTCGGAGTCCCCGGCGCCCTCGACGATGGTGGTCTCGTCCTTGGTCACGACGATCTTGCGGGCCTTGCCCAGCAGGGAGATGTCGGCGGTCTCGAGGGACAGACCGACCTCTTCGCTGACGACCTGGCCACCGGTGAGGATCGCCATGTCCTGCAGCATCGCCTTGCGGCGGTCACCGAAGCCCGGGGCCTTGACGGCGACGGACTTGAAGGTGCCGCGGATCTTGTTGACCACCAGGGTCGACAGGGCTTCACCCTCGACGTCCTCGGCGATGATCAGCAGCGGCTTGCCGGACTGGATGACCTTCTCCAGCAGCGGCAGCAGATCCTTGACGGTCGAGATCTTCGAGCTGACCAGCAGGATGTAGGGATCCTCCAGGACGGCTTCCTGACGCTCGGCGTCGGTCACGAAGTAACCCGAGATGTAGCCCTTGTCGAAGCGCATACCCTCGGTGAGCTCGAGCTGCAGGCCGAAGGTGTTGGACTCCTCGACGGTGATGACACCCTCGTTGCCGACCTTGTCCATCGCCTCGGCGATCAGCTCGCCGATCTGGGGGTCGCCGGCGGAGATCGCTGCGGTGGCGGCGATCTGGTCCTTGGTCTCGACCTCCTTGGCCGACTTCAGCAGGGTCTCGGTGACCTTCTCGACGGCCTTCTCGATGCCGCGCTTGAGCGCCATCGGGTTGGCGCCTGCGGCCACGTTGCGCAGGCCCTCGCGAACGAGTGCCTGAGCCAGAACGGTGGCGGTGGTGGTGCCGTCGCCAGCGACGTCGTCGGTCTTCTTGGCGACTTCCTTGACCAGCTCAGCGCCGATCTTCTCGTACGGGTCCTCGAGCTCGATCTCCTTGGCGATGGACACGCCATCGTTGGTGATCGTGGGGGCGCCCCACTTCTTCTCGAGGACGACGTTGCGGCCCTTGGGGCCCAGCGTCACCTTTACCGCGTCGGCGAGGCTGTTGAGGCCCCGCTCGAGGCCCCGACGGGCCTCTTCGTCATACGCAATTGTCTTGGCCATTGCGAAGTGTTTCCTCCGGATTTGGGGATGCACGTCTTGTGGTCGGCGTCGATGCCCGCGACGGACGACTGGGGCTGTGCTCGCTGTCGCGGCCCCTGCCTCACCGCTCCGACCTAGCACTCACTGGTCGCGAGTGCCAATTGCATTCTTAGCACTCGACCTGGGCGAGTGCAAGGTTGGGTCGGTGCTAGCTGGACGCTATCCGGGGGTCCTGAGACCGTCCTCGATCACCGTCCACGCGCCGGCTGCGACCTCGGGGTCGTAACCCCGGCCGGCCTTGCAGATCGCCAGGAGCGCCTTGACCTCTCTGGCGCTCACGTCGCGACGGGCGGTTCCGGCGCGCTGGGCGGCATCGAGCAGGTCGGCCAGCGCCGCCATGAACTGCGCCTCGGCCCGGGGAGCGACCGCGACGATGTCGATGCCGTGGCCGGCCAGTGCGTCGACGAGGCCCTGGTCAGCGGCTCCGGTGCGGACCATGTCGCGCAGGAAGGTGAACAACGCCGTGGCCGGTTCGGTCGCCAGCAGCGTGCGGGCGCCGGCGACGATGGCCCCGATCCGGTCTTCGAACACCGCCTGAAAGAGAGCCTCCTTGGTGGGGAAGTGCCGGTACACGGTGCCGGCCCCGACGCCGGCACGACGGGCGATCTCGTCGATCGGCACCCCCACCCCCTCGGCGGCGAAGGTCTCGTAGGCCACCTTCAGGACCCGCGCCCTGTTGCGCGCCGCGTCTGCGCGTAGCGGTCGTGCGGGGCCGGTCACTGTTCCCTCCTGGCGAAATCAAACGGGGCGTGCGTTCCGTATAGTTGGGGGCAATCGGGGCGGCCGCCCCGTTTCAGATCCATTCTAGGAGCCCCCATGAGCGCGTGGACCACGGACGACATCCCCGACCAGAGCGGCCGTACCGCCGTCATCACCGGAGCCAACACCGGCCTGGGCCTCGAGACCGCCAAGGCGCTCGCCGCCAAGGGCGCGCACGTCGTCCTCGCCGTGCGCAACACCGACAAGGGCGAACAGGCCGCCGCAGGCATCACCGGCGATGTCGCGGTCCAGGAACTGGACCTGACCTCGCTCGCGTCGATCCGCGCCGCCGCAGACGCGCTGCGACAGCGCTACGACCATCTCGACCTGCTGATCAACAACGCCGGCGTGATGACCACCCCGAAAGGCACCACCAAGGACGGCTTCGAGCTCCAGTTCGGCACCAACCACCTGGGTCATTTCGCACTGACCGGCCTGCTGCTGGACAAGCTGCTCGACGTCGAGGGAGCCCGCGTCGTCACCGTCAGCAGCAACGGGCACAAGATGGGCGGCGCGATCCACTTCGACGACCTGCAATCCGAGCGCAGCTACAACCGGATGGGCGCCTACACCCAATCCAAGCTGGCCAACCTGATGTTCACCTACGAGTTGCAGCGCCGGCTGGCCGGGCGCGGAAAGACCATCGCCGTGGCGGCGCATCCGGGCACCTCCACCACCGAGCTGGCGCGCAACGTCCCCAAGCCGGTGGAACGCGCCTTCATGATGGTCAGCCCGCTGATCGCGCAGAGCCCGGACCGGGGAGCACTGCCGACGCTGCGCGCCGCCACCGATCCCAGCGTTCTGGGTGGGCAGTACTACGGACCCGACGGGATCGGGCAGCAGCGCGGGAACCCCGTGGTCGTCGCCTCCAACGCGCTGTCGTACGACATGGGGCAGCAGCGCCGGCTGTGGGACGTCTCCGAGGAGCTGACGAAGGTGGTCTTTCCGGTCAGCTGAACGCACTCACCGCTCGGCCATCCCGGCATGAGGTCCGGACATGGTCCGAGGCAGCGTCACCGAGAACTCGTATCGCTCGGGACGATAGTGAAAGACCACCACTTCCAGCGGCAGCCCCTTGTCGCTGTAACTCGTGCGCCGCAGCACCAGTACCGGTGCCCCCTCGGCCAGGCCCAGGCCTGCGGCGATGTCGGGCGCGGCGCCCGCGGCGCGAATCTCGTGGGTCGCCGATCCGATGCGGACGCCGAGCCGCTGTTCCCACATCGTGTACGTCGTGTCGGTCGCCGGTACGCCCGACAGCAGCGGCTCGACGGCCGCTGGAGCGAGATCGTCCGGTAGGTACAGAGTCACCATGGCCAGTGGCTGATGGCCGTCGCTGATCCGGCGGACGATCGTCAGCACGCGGGACCGCCCCAGCTCGGCCACCACCCGCTCGGGCGCGGGGCCCACGTCGTGGGACAACACCTCGATCTGCGGGGTGACCCCACGACTCATCAGAACCTCGGTGATGGTGCGGACACCGCCTTCCAGTTCCTGGTTGACCGGCTCGGCGACGAAGGTGCCCAGGCCTTGCCGCCGGACCAGCCAGCCGCCGTCCTCGAGGATTCCGACCGCGGCCCGCACGGTCACCCGGCTCAGACCCGAGCGCTCGATGAGCTCGCGTTCGGTGGGCAGCCGACCGCCCGGCGGCAGCTGCCGCTCGAGGATCAGAGACTTCAAGCGCTCCGCAAGCTGAACGGTCGCGGGGACGCTGCCACGCGAGATGCGCAGATCAGCGTCGGCGAAGCCGTCCTTCTCCGAAACGTCTACAGTTGTCATAATACGTATAGTAACGTCTGTCAGGCCTGTGACAACCCCCGGTGGCCGAGCCGCGCATGTGGCGCCTCGATCCGCTCGGATCGGCGCGACTCCACAGCCCACACAAAGACTGCTCACAGCAAATTCAAATACGACACAGAAGTTGACGTAGAACTTCGCAAATAGACGTCTGCAGACGATTCAAAATATGTCTTTTCGACGCTCCTTGTGAAAATAGCCGATCCGGTCCCAGGGGTTCGCTGGAGGTCCTATAGTTGACCCACAGGACGCACTGGGCAGATCAGCCTGAGACGTCTAGAAACACCTGTTAGAAGCAGCGGTTTGGCCGAGCGTCAAGCGCACCCCCAGCGGCCGAGCCCTCCCGGGATTGTATTTCCCAGGCGAATTAACTGTTATAGTCCCGATATACCAACGTTATCCCATCGGGATTAGCATTCGATGTCTTCATGGGAGCTCGAAGAAAGGCAGCAGTCAAATGGGGTACGCGAAGCATGTCGGGCGGGTCGGCGCACTTGCGCTCGTTCTCGGGGTCGGGATGGCCGCGCCGGCGGTCTGCGCCGCCGACGCCACCGAGACGGGATCGTCGAGCAGCGACAACACCGGTGCGCAGTCGGAATCGACCACCGACACCTCCGTTTCGGAGGATTCCCAGGAGTCGCGGGCCGGCGATGCCACAGAACAGGCCGACGGCGACGACTCCACCGATCCCGAGGAACCCGGGGCCACCGAGGGCTCCGGGGTGACCGAGGATTCCACCGAACTCGACGACGAACTCGACGACGAGCTGGCGAATCTGGACACCGAGGACAGCGACGAGGTCGCCGACGATGACCGGGGTGTCGATGACGCCGAGGACCACCTGCAGTCAGACCTCGACCCCGACGATCCAGCTGAGGCGGACATCTCGCCCGCCGCCGGGTCCGAGCGACACGCCCCAGCACATTCCCGGCGGAACCGGGCTCTACCGCAGGCGGCGCCTGCCGCACCGGCACCCCGGACCGAACCAGCCGTGGACGACGATCAGGACCCCTCCGCCGGTCTGGACGTCGGCGCCACCGCTCGGCCGGCGCCGGAAGCCGACAGTGCGGGCCTCGACGACGCCGACGGTCTCGCCGACCAGGGCCTGCCGGAACAGCCGGCGCTACCCGCACAGGAGGCGAGCGAGCCCGCACCGCAGGCTCCCGTTGACTCCGCTGATCCTCTGACGGTCAATGTTGCACTGGCAGCGCTCGGGGGGCTGCCGGGCGAACCCGGCACACCGGTGGGTAGTCCACTGTTCGAGCTGATGGCTGCGACGTATCGGCGGTCGGCGCAGAAGGACGCCGATGAGGCGGCGGCGCCGATCGGCGCATCCACGAACGCCTTGTCGGTCAGCACAGAACTTCTCGATCCCGCCGGTCCGGCCACCGCGTCCAGCGACGCCGCCGGCGCCTCGGTGGACTACACCGTCACCAGCGACTGGGGCTCGGGCTATGTCGCGACCGTCACCGTCACCGCCGGTGACTCCGACATCGACGGCTGGACGGTCGAATTCGACTCCCCCGCACAGATCACCAATCTGTGGAGCGGCACGGTCGTCAGCGCCGACGGCGACCACTACGTCGTCGAGAACGCCGCCTGGAACGGCACCGTCGCCGCCGGGCAGAGCGTGACCTTCGGCTTCCAGGCCGTCGGCGACTCGTCTACCACCACCGGGTTCACCCTCAACGGCCAAGCCACCACCGACCCGGACCCCGATCCCGAACCCAGCACCCCGACCATCTCGGTCGCCAACACCAGCGCCGCCGAGAACAGCGGCACCCTCGACTTCACCGTCACCCTCTCCGAAGCCACCACCGACACCATCACCGTCGACTACACCACCACCGACGGCACCGCCCTGGCCGGAACCGACTACACCGCCACCACCGGCACCCTGACCTTCACCCCCGGCCAAACCAGCCAAACCATCACCGTCACCGTCCTCGACGACACCGACGTCGAAACCACCGAAACCCTCACCCTCACACTGGCCAGCCCCACCGGCGCCACACTGGCCGACCCCACCGCCACCGGCACCATCACCAACGACGACGTGCAGGCGCCACCTTCGGACGGTGACGCGTCGGTGGACTACACGGTCACCAGCGACTGGGGCTCGGGCTATGTCGCCACCGTCACCGTCACCGCCGGTGACTCCGACATCGACGGCTGGACAGTCGAATTCGACTCCCCCGCACAGATCACCAATCTGTGGAGCGGCACGGTCGTCAGCGCCGACGGCGACCACTACGTCGTCGAGAACGCCGCCTGGAACGGCACCGTCGCCGCCGGGCAGAGCGTGACCTTCGGCTTCCAGGCCGTCGGCGACTCGTCAGCCACCACCGGGTTCACCCTCAACGGCCAAGCCACCACCGACCCGGACCCCGATCCCGAACCCAGCACCCCGACCATCTCGGTCGCCAACACCAGCGCCGCCGAGAACAACGGCACCCTCGACTTCACCGTCACCCTCTCCGAAGCCACCACCGACACCATCACCGTCGACTACACCACCACCGACGGCACCGCCCTGGCCGGAACCGACTACACCGCCACCACCGGCACCCTGACCTTCACCCCCGGCCAAACCAGCCAAACCATCACCGTCACCCTCCTCGACGACACCATTGACGAGAGCACCGAGTCCGTGATGCTCACCCTGTCCGACCCGACCGGCGCCACGCTGGCCGACGACACCGCAACCGGCGCCATCGTCGATGACGACGGCACCGCCGCGGAGGCCGGCTGGCCCGACGCCGTCTACTCCCCATTCGTCGACATGGGGCTCTACCCACCCGCCGACCTCGTTGAGATATCGCAGACCTACGGGGTCTCGTTCGTGAATCTCGGTTTCATGCAAGCTGATTCGGAGGGCAACCTCGCCTGGGCGGGGCTGACCGCGCTGGAACCGGATTCCGATCACGAGCAGGCAGTCGCGATCAACGAGTCCATCGCGCAGTTCCAGGCCTCCGGCGGCAAGGTGGCGATCTCGATGGGCGGCGTGGCGAACACCACCATCGCCGAGGTCTACGCCGCCGAGGGCAGGTCCGCCGAAGAACTGGCCGCGCAGTACCAGACCGTGATCGATGCCTACGACGTCGACCGACTCGACTTCGACATCGAAAGCAGCGCCCAGTACGACGAAGAGTCCATCGCGTTGCGTAGCGAGGCCCTGGCGATCGTGCAGGAGAACAACCCCGACGTCGAGATCTGGTACACGTTGCCGGTGCTGCCCAGCGGCCTGACCGACGCCGGCCTGAACGTCGTGGAGTCCGCGCTGGAAGCCGGCGTCGAGCTCGACGGTGTGAACGTGATGGCCATGGACTACGGCGAGAGCGCGGCGCCCACCACGGGACCCGACGCTCACACGATGGGCGAGTACGCGGTGCAGGCGGGCGAGTCGACCCACGACCAGCTGGCCACCCTGTATTCCGAGTACGGCCAGGTCTACACCTACGACCAGTTGGGCATCACCGTGATGATCGGGGTCAACGACATCACCACCGAGGTGTTCACCACCGAGGATGCCCAGACACTGCTGGACTACGCGAACGAGTCGGGCCTGGGCATGATCTCGATCTGGTCCATCACGCGGGACAACCCGGGCACCATCGGCCAGCCCACCAACTACGCCTCGGGTACCGACGCGGAGTCCGGTGCCTACAGCGACATCTTCAACGACTACGGCGCTGAGGGCGATGCGAGCGCACTGATGTGATCGGTTAGCGATTTCGTCCAGGCCCCGGAGACGAGCGGCTTCCTCACCTAACATGAGTCACGACGGCACAGTCGAGAAGCTTGCGGATCGACCCGACGCAGCCGCCGTCGACCGAGAGCAGGACGGAGTTACCCCGCATGTCCAAAGTGCTCGTCACCGGTTTCGGTCCGTACGCCGACACCCCGGTCAACCCCGCAGAGAAAGCCGCCGAAGCCGTTGACGGGCGCACCATCGCCGGGGCCACGGTGGAGTCGCGAATCGTGCCCGGCGCCTACTTCGAATCGATCGAGGCCACCGTCAAGGCGCTCGAAGAGGTCGAGCCGGAACTGCTGATCATGCTCGGTGAGTTCGGCGGCCGCGCGGTGATCACCGTCGAGCGCCTCGCCCAGAACGTCAACGACTGCGCCCGGTACGGTGTCGCCGACACGGCCGGCAAGGTACTCAGCGGCGAACCCACCGATCCGGACGGACCGGTGGCCTACTGGGCGACCACTCCCAATCGCGCGATGGTGATGGGGATGCGCAACGCGGGGGTGCCGGCCGACCTATCCGATGCTGCAGGGACTTTCGTCTGCAACCACCTCATGTACGGCATGCTGCACCACATCGCCACCCACGATCTTCCGATCCGGGCGGGGTGGCTGCACCTGCCGTACCTGCCCGAGGTCGCCGCGTTCGACCGCAATCTCGGTGCCCCCAGCATGTCGGTGGACACGCTGGCCGCGGGCGTTGCCGCCGGCATCGAGGCGGCGCTGACGCACGACGAGGACATCACCGAACCGTTCCTGTCCCGCCTGCAGATCTAGCGACAGCGAACGGCGGCGGCGAGGACATTGGGCAGCACCCAGGACGTGAGTTCCACAGAGAGCGACGGCAGCGGTGGCGACATCGCGACGCTGGTGCTCGGGCAGCGCGTCCGAGCCGGCCACGACAAACAGTACGAACAGTGGCACAAACAGATGGTCGCGACGGCGGCCCGCCAACCCGGCTACCTGGAATCGATCGTCCGTCAACCCAATGCCGCCGAACCACAGTGGATCACGGTCCTGCGATTCGACTCGATGACGACCATGTCGGAGTGGTTGAACAGCCCCGCCCGCCAGGAACTCATCGAATCCGGGAAGGACCTGTTCGACGGACCGGCCACCCAGCAGGTCATCGCCGGCCGCCAACACGAGGACGACGCGCTGGCGACGGTGGTGGTCAACTACACGGTGGCACCGGAGCGCTCCGAGGCGTTCCTGCTGTGGCAGCAGCGCATCGCCGAGGTCCAGCGCGAACACACCGGGTTCTGCGGCGCAGAGGTGTTCCGCCCGATCGAGGGCGTGCAGGACCACTGGACCGTCCTCTACCGATTCGACACGGCCCAGAACCTGGATGCGTGGCTGGTGTCCGAGGACCGCCGGGTGCTACTGCACGGCAACGAGTTCGGCGAATCCGATATGAAGCGGATCAACCGCACGTTCGGTAGCTGGTTCGCCGAGGGCGAAGCGACCACACCGTCGGGACCGAACCGGGTGAAGACCGCCCTGGCCGTATGGCTGGGCCTGTACCCGACGGTGACGATTTTGACCCTGGCCATCTCATTGCTGCACCTGCCGCTGTGGCTGGCGCTGCTGGTGAGCAACCTCGCCTCCAGCTTCACGATGACCTACGTGACCATGCCGAACTACGTGCACCGGGTCCTGGGCTGGTGGCTCTCACCGAAGCAGAATGCTCCCCAGCCCCGCACCAACCTGCGCGGTGTGATTCTCATCGTCTCGCTGAACTCGACGTTGGCGCTGCTGCTCTTCCTGCTCAGCCACGCACTGCCTGTTCTGCGGTGACGTACCCGGCCGGCGGTCCGTGCCGGACACGCGGCGCCGAGACACGCCGGACCAAGGTGCGATCATGGAACAGGCTGCCCTAGACTGCCTTCCGGCCATGCTGTCGCCAGACGGCCGAAGCGTTGAGAGGAGTCCTCGGGTGCGGGCTGACGCTGGCTCGATCGGCGGCGCCGCCGCAGAGCCCGGCACCCAGGCATTGCGGGGCTGGCAGCGACGGGCACTGGTCAAATACCTGGCCGCCAAACCGCGGGATTTCCTCGCGGTCGCCACCCCCGGCGCCGGTAAGACCACGTTCGCGCTGCGCATCGTCGCCGAGCTGCTGGCCGAGGGCACCGTCGAGGCCGTCACCATCGTCGTGCCCACCGAGCACCTGAAGATCCAGTGGGCATTGGCCGCGGCCCGCCACGGCCTCGCGCTGGACCCGAAGTTCTCCAACTCGAATTCACAGACGTCCTCGGAGTACCACGGGGTCGTGGTCACCTACGCGCAGGTGGCCAGCCACCCCACTCGGCACCGGGTGCGCACCGAGAATCGCAAGACGCTGGTCGTCTTCGACGAGATCCACCACGGCGGCGATGCCAAGACCTGGGGCGACGCCATCCGGGAGGCGTTCGACGACGCGACCCGGCGACTCGCGCTGACCGGCACCCCGTTCCGCAGCGACGACAGCGCGATCCCGTTCGTGACCTATGAGGAGGACGCCGCCGGGTTCAAGTACTCCACCGCCGACCACACCTATGGCTACGCCGACGCGCTGGCCGACGGGGTGGTGCGGCCGGTGGTGTTTCTGGCGTACTCCGGTGAGGCGCGCTGGCGTGACAGCGCCGGTGAGGAACACTCCGCGCGCCTGGGCGAACCGCTGACCGCCGAGCAGACCGCCCGCGCCTGGAAGACGGCACTGAACCCGGCCGGTGAGTGGATGCCCGCGGTGATCCTGGCGGCGGACCGCAGACTGCAGCAGAAACGCCAGCACGTGCCCGACTCCGGCGGCATGATCATCGCCTCCGACCAGACCTCGGCCCGCGCCTACGCCGACCTGCTGACCAAGATCACCGGTGAGTCCCCCACCGTGGTGCTCTCCGACGACAAGGGTGCCTCGGAGCGCATCACCCAGTTCGCCGAGGGCACGTCCCGCTGGTTGGTCGCGGTGCGCATGGTGTCCGAAGGTGTCGACGTGCCCAGGCTGTCGGTCGGGGTGTACGCCACCAGCGCCTCGACACCGCTGTTCTTCGCCCAGGCGATCGGCCGGTTCGTGCGGTCCCGCCGGGCCGGGGAGACCGCGAGCATCTTCCTGCCGTCGGTGCCCAACCTGCTGCTGCTGGCCAGTGAGATGGAGGCCCAGCGCAACCATGTGCTGGGCAAGCCGCACCGCGAGTCACTCGAGGACCCGCTGGACGCGGAGCTGGCCGAGCAGAAGCGCGACGAACCCGACGACGAGAAGGGCAAATACGAGTACGTCGGCGCGGACGCCGAGCTCGACCAGGTGATCTTCGACGGGTCGTCGTTCGGCACCGCGACCCCGGCGGGCAGCGACGAGGAGGCCGACTTCCTCGGCATCCCCGGGTTGCTCGACGCCGCGGCGATGCGCGATCTGCTGCGCCAGCGCCAGGAGGCGCAGCTGACCAAGCGCACCGCCGGTGGCGAAGTGCCCCGGCCGTCGACCCATGGTCAGCTGCGTGACCTGCGCAAGGAACTCAACACGCTGGTCTCGCTGGCCCACCACCGCACCGGTAAGTCGCACGGTCAGATCCACAACGAGCTGCGCCGCATCTGCGGGGGCCCGCCGGTCGCCGCGGCGACCGGCGATCAGCTCAAGGCCCGCATCGTCGCGGTGCGCCAGCTCAGCCAGCAAGGCTGACGAACTCACCGCAGCAGGGCGATCACCTCGGCGATGTCGGGCAACGCCGACGGCCGCCCGGGCAGCTCGTCGAACACCGTCCAGTAGCTGACGCCGAACTCCCGCTGCCGCTCGATGAGCTGCCCGGCCATCTGTTCATGGGTGCCGAGCAGCACGAACGGCGATTCCAGCAGCGCGTCGCCGGCCACCCCGAAAGCTGATCCCAGCTCGGCGGCGGCCGCACGACGGTCGTCGGTGGCCACGACGGCCTGCACCAGCGCGTTGAGCTCGATCTGCTCGAAACGCTCCCCGGCGGCGTCACGCACCACGCCGATCCGGTCGTTCAGGCCCGGCCCGTCGAAGTGCGACAACCGCACGCTGGTGGCGTCGGGGCTGTGTGTGATGCCGGCGAACCCGGCGATGTCGGCGATCCGGCCGGCCAGCTCCAGCACCCGCCTGCCGTTGCCGCCGATCAGCATCGGCACCCGGGCGGGCGCGGTGGCCACCAGCTCACCGGCGCCGGCGTGCACCCGGTAGTACTCGCCGTCGACGTCGACGACCTGCCCGTCGAGCAGGGCGCGGATCAGCCCGGCCGACTCGACGAGGCGCGCCACCCGAGTGCCACCAGCGTCGAACGCGATCCCGGCGGCGTCGTACTCGGACTTCATGTGGCCGGCGCCGAGACCGAGTTCGAAGCGGCCGTCGGAGACGGCGGCTACACCGGCGGCCTCACGGGCGGTGTCGACCGGGTGCCGGAAGTCGTTGTTGAGCACCAGGGTTCCCACCCGCAGCCGCTGCGTCGACATCGCCGCGGCGGTCGCCCCCGACCACGGCGCGACCATGGGCGCCAGGTGATCGGCAAAGGTCAGCACGTCGAATCCGGCGTCCTCGACCCGGCGGGCGAACCGCCGCGTCTGTGCACCGGCACGGGGCGTTGCCGTGGTCAACCCGAAGCGCAGCCGCCGGGATCGGTGCGTGGAGGTCGTCACGGCGAGCTAGAGGTCGAGCAGTTCGGGCAGGTCAGCGACCGAATCGATGACGTGGTTGGGCTGCATGGCGAATTCGTCGGCGGCCCAACGGTCCAGCGTGTCCTGGCGGAACTTGCCGGTGCGCACCAGCACCCCGGTCATCCCGACGACCTGCCCGGCCAGCACATCGTTGTTGAGGTCGTCCCCGATCATGTACATCTCCTCGGGATCCACCCCCAGCCGCCCGGCGGCCGACAGGAAGCCCTCGGGCGCGGGTTTACCCACCGCCGTGGCCTTGCGCCCCGAGGTCTTCTCCATCCCGATCAGGTACATCCCGGTGTCGATGCGCAATCCGTCCTCGGTCGTCCACGCGGTGCTGCGGTGCATCGCGACGACGGGCACCCCCTGGGCCATCCAGTCGTACACCCACGACAACGTCAGGTGGCTGTACTCGGGTCCGGCCCCGCCGAGCAGCACGACATCGGGTGTCTCGGGGGTCTCCGGCCCGGTGAACTCGCTGGAATAGACCAGGTCGATACCCGGCATGTCCTCACCGATCTGGCCGCTGTTGACCAGGAAACACCGCGCGTCGGGATATCGGCTGCGCACGTAGTCGGCCGTCAGCACCGCGGCGGTGATCACCTCATCCGGGCTCACCGACATACCCGCTCCGGTCAGCAATTCAGCGATCTGCGCGCGGGTGCGCGTCGTGGTGTTGGTCAGGTATGCGCACGCAATCTGGTTGTCCGCCATCGTGCGCAGCGTTTCGGCCGCACCGTCGATCGGCTTCCACGACGTCACCAGCACGCCATCGATGTCGAAGAGAACTCCACCGATAGCCATGGTGCGACAGTAAACGGCCGACGAATGGATGCAACTCGGGCTCGGGTTTCTACTCCCGCGCCCACGCCGTCGCGGCCACCCACGGTGACGTGGTGGCGGCGATCTGCCAGGCCTGCCCGGCCGGCACGTCGAGGACCTCGTAGCGCTTGACCCCGGCCGCGGTCGCGGCGACCAGGGTGGCCACCCCGGCCCGGCGCTGCGGCCAGGTCTGGCGCACCGTCCAGCCCACGATCCCGGCGGCCGCCACACAGTCGCGCCGGCGGGTCAGGCTGCCGGCACGGGCCACCAGCCAGCCGCCGCCCACCCGGTGCCCGAGCGAGCGGGACCGGTCGGCCGCCAGGAAAACGCAGAAACCGCCGATCAGGACCAGGACCGGCCACACCCAGGGGCCGACCGCGGAGAACACCGTGGCCACCGCCGCCGCGAGCACCAGCAGCACCGGGAGCGCCATCGCCCGGAACCAGCGCCGGCGGGTGGCCGCGGGCCCATGCGGGTTCAGCGCGCCGGTCACCACGTCGGGCCGCTCGATCAGTTCGACGAGGACCGCCTCGGCGCTGGGCCGCGGGCAGGGTGGCAGCAACTGCGAGGCCTCCCCCGCCCCGGCCACGCCGGTCATCACGGCGTCCAGCCGCGCGCCGCCGAACACCCGCACCAGCAGCGGCTCGCGCAGGGTGCCGCCGCGCAGCCGACGCATGTCGAAGGTGTGTTCACGCACCCGCACCAACCCGTGCGACAGGTGCAGCACCTCCCCGTCGCGGCGCAGCACCAGGTTCGCGTAGGTCAACAGCGACTGGGTGACCGACAGCCCGACCGAGGCCACCAGCACCACCAGCGCCCCGGCCGCCACGGCGCCCCACACCCCGAGGCCCTGCGCGGCGTCGCCGCCCGCCCGCAGCAGCGCGGAATCCTGCAGCGCGACCAGCAGCCCGGACTGTGAGAGCACCCCGACGGCCGCGGCGATCATCAGCAGTCCGGTGAACGTCAGCGGGCTGTACCGCAGCCACGACGGCTGCCACCGGGCCAGCACCCGGTCACCGGTCACCGGCGGCAGCGAATCGGCCAGCAGGACGGCCCGAAGCCGCGGCACGTCGCCGGCCGGCACCGCGTCCAGCGCGAACACCGTGTCGCCGGCGGCTTCCCGCCCGGTGCTCACCCGCAGCACGGTCAGCCCCAGCAGCCGGTGCAACAGGCGCGCGTCGGTGGACACCGACCGAATCCTGCTGCGTGGCACCGACAGCACCGAGCGCTGCAGCACCCCGGTCCGCAACGCCACCTCGTCGGCGCCGATGCGGTAGGCCGTGGTGAACCAGCGGGCCAGCCCGTAGGCCACGATCAGCCCGACACCGGCCACCGCCCACAGCGGGTTCCCCGTGGCCGAGCCCAGCACCAGTGACCCGATCAGCACCGGAAGCTGACGCAGCACCTCGTGCACGGGATGCACCAGCAGCATCCGCGGGCTCAGTCGCTGCCAACCGGGTTCGCCGCCGGCGGTCATGTGGCGTCCTCGCCACCCAGCGCGGCGATATCGGTGAGCCGCGCCACCACCTGTTGGGCGACGTGATCGTCGAGCGCCACGATCCGCACCGCACCGGCCGAGGACGCGGTCGTGACGGTGACGTTGGTCAGGCCGAACAGCTGGTCCAGTGGGCCGCGATAGGTGTCGACGGTCTGCACCCGCGAGATCGGCGCGATGCGGCGTTCCTGCACCAGCCAACCGGTACGGGTGTACACCGCGGTGGGGTCGAGATCCCAGCGGTGCACCCGGTAGCGCCACAGCGGCACGACGCCGACGAACACGACGACGGCGAAGACGGTGGCCACGGCTGCCAGGATGTGCAGCCACAGCAACCGGGGGTCCAGGACGAACCACACCAGCTGGGCGACCACGGCCAGCGCCCACGGGATCGCCGCGCCGAGCGCCCACACCAGCGGCGCCTTACGGCTCGGCGGATGCGCGGGTTCAACGAGATCCATCTCCTCAGTATGTTGATGCCATGAGCGCGAAGTGGACCGCCGCCGATGTTCCCGACCAATCCGGCCGGGTGGCCGTGGTCACCGGCGCCAACGCCGGCCTCGGATACGAGACTGCCGCGGTGCTGGCCGGCCGGGGCGCCCGGGTGGTGATCGCGGCCCGCAACCCGGACAAGGGCGCCGACGCCGCCGCCAGGCTCACCCGGGACAACCCGGGCGCCGAGGTCACCGTGCAGGAGCTCGACCTGTCGTCGTTGGCCAGCATCCGCAAGGCGGCCGACGACCTGCGCACCGCGCACCCGCGCATCGACCTGCTGATCAACAACGCCGGGGTGATGTACCCGCCGAAGCAGACCACCGCCGACGGCTTCGAGTTGCAGTTCGGCACCAACCACCTGGGGCATTTCGCGCTGACCGGACTGCTGCTCGACCACCTGCTGCCCGTCGCGGGCTCGCGGGTGGTGACGGTGGCCAGCATCGCGCACAACATCCGGGCCGGCATCCAGTTCGACGACCTGCAGTGGGAGCGCAGCTACAACCGCGTCGCCGCCTACGGCCAGTCCAAACTGGCCAACCTGATGTTCAGCTACGAACTTCAGCGCCGGCTCGCCGCCAAGCAGGCGCCGACGATCTCGGTGGCCGCACACCCGGGAATCTCGAACACCGAGTTGATGCGCCACATCCCGGGCACCGGTATCCCGGGGGTGATCAAGCTGGCCGGCCTGGTGACCAACAGTCCGGCCGTCGGGGCGCTGGGCACGCTGCGTGCCGCCACCGACCCGGAGGTGCAGGGTGGCCAGTACTACGGGCCGTCCGGGTTCCGCGAACTGGTCGGCCACCCCGTGCTGGTGCGCTCCACCGCGATGTCACACGACGCCGAGGTACAGCAGCGGCTGTGGAACGTCTCCGAGGAACTCACCGGCGTGAAGTTCGGGATCTGATGCGCTCCGTCGACGAGCACCGGCAGGTGGTCGGCGCCCTGATCGCCGCCCGGGAGCCGGCCGGCGTGCCGATCGCCGACACGCTGGGCATGGTGCTGGCCGCCGACGTCGTCGCGGGGCTGTCGCTGCCGGGGTTCGACAACTCAGCGATGGACGGGTACGCCGTGCTGGACACCGACGTCGCCGGCGCCGCCGAACAGACCCCGGTGCGGCTGCCGGTGCCCGAGGACATCCCGGCCGGGCGCACCGACATCCCGACCCTGGTGGCCGGCACCGCACACCGGATCATGACCGGAGCGCCCCTGCCGGCCGGGGCGACCGCGGTGGTCCCGGTGGAGGCCACCGACGGTGCGGTCGACGTCGTCACGATCCGGGCGGCCGCCCGGGCCGGCCAGCACATCCGCCGCGCGGGTGAGGACGTCACCGCGGGCACCAGGGTGCTGCGGGCCGGGC
The DNA here is from genome assembly GCF_056160785.1 of Mycobacterium sp. ABE4_509. Taxonomy (NCBI): domain Bacteria; kingdom Bacillati; phylum Actinomycetota; class Actinomycetes; order Mycobacteriales; family Mycobacteriaceae; genus Mycobacterium; species Mycobacterium sp. ABE4_509. Next base: position 29,394 of record NZ_JBSWXU010000054.1, read on the forward strand.
AGGTCGTCACCCCCGCCACGCTGGGCCTGGCCGCCGCCCTCGGGATCGCCGAGTTGACCGTGATCCCGCGCCAGCGCGTCCTGGTGCTGTCCACCGGCACCGAGCTGGTCAGTGCCGGCACCCCGCTGCAGCCGGGCCAGATCTACGAATCCAACGGGGTGATGCTGGCCGCCGCGGTGCGCGACGCGGGGGCAACCGTGCTGGCCTCCCCGACGAGCGGCGACGACGTCGAGGCCTTCCGCGCGATGTTGCGCGCTCACGCCGCCGACGCCGATCTGATCCTGACCACCGGCGGGGTCAGCGCGGGCGCCTACGAGGTGGTCAAGGACGCGTTCGGCGGTGCCGACGGCGGGGTGGAGTTCGTCAAGGTGGCGATGCAGCCCGGCATGCCGCAGGGCGCGGGCCGGGTCGACGGCGCCGGCGGTACACCGATCGTGACGCTGCCCGGCAATCCGGTCAGTGCGCTGGTCTCCTTCGAGGTGTTCGTCCGCCCCGCGCTGCGCGCGGCGATGGGCCTGCCCGACGCCGAGCGCCCGCGCCGCGAGGCCGTCCTGAGCGAGGACCTCAGTTCGCCCCGCGGGAAACGCCAGTTCCGCCGCGGCGTGCTCGACGGGGACGCGGTCACCAGCTACGGACCGCCCGCCTCCCACCACCTGCGATGGCTGGCGTCGGCGAACTGCCTACTGGACCTCGGCGAGGACGTCACCGACGTCGCCGCGGGCACCCGGGTGCAGGTGTGGGACCTGCGTTAGCGGAACGTAGAATTCCAGGCACGATGGCCAGACGCCCCGACCTCAAAACAGGCCCCGCGCGGCTAGCGGCCCTGGTTCGTTCCGCGGTACCCCCGATGCACCCCGCCGGCCTGCCGTTCGTCGGCGTCAGCCTCGCGGTGGCGTTTGCGGGCCGCCGGCGGAAGTGGCTGCGCCGCGCGGGCGTGACC
>NZ_JBSWXU010000055.1:0-30310 GCF_056160785.1 Mycobacterium sp. ABE4_509
CGCCGGCGCAGCGCAAGCGCCGCGCCGCCGCCGCGACGATTGCCGCGTCCGTCAGGGGCTTTCACTAGCCGCAGCCCCTACCGCCACCCAGGCCACGGACCCGCAATCCCCGGATCCGTGGCCTTCGTCTTTCCGGACTGAGAACTTCCGCGAAACACCTGGTCGCAGATCCATCACCACTCAGATGGCCGATATCCGATCAACGACCAGGAAGCAGAGGACTGGACATGTCTGCCCTGACATGCGAGGGAACGAAGCTGGCGGTGCCGTGTCATGTCGAGGACCCCGATCTGTGGTTCGCCGACGATCCGCGTGACCTCGAACGTGCCAAGGACTTGTGTGCGCAGTGCCCGATCCGGCAGGAATGCCTCAACGCCGCGCTCGAGCGCGCCGAACCGTGGGGCGTGTGGGGCGGCGAGATCCTCGATCGCGGCGCCGTCATCGCCCGCAAACGCCCGCGTGGGCGACCCCGAAAGGACGCCAAGGACCCGGTCGCCGCGTGATCGTCACGCCGGCGGCCGGGGTCTGCGGCTCAGCTGTTGTCGGGGTCGGCGAACCCGGGCACCAGCTCCTCGGCGATCCGCCGGGTGGGCACATGCGCATCGAGCTGGCAGGAGATCGCGACGATCGACGCGATCACCCGCATGGGGATCGCCAACTTCGGCGGGATGTCCATCTGCCGGGCGGCCCGCAGCTGGCCGGCAGCGCGGTCGAGTTCGACAGCGGTCATCTTCTGCAGCCATGACCGGCGGTAGTGGAACACCGGCACCTCCAGCGGTTCGACGTACTGCTTGAGCATGTCGTCGATCTCGCGGGTGGAGACCTGCTGGCCCTTCTGGATGAAACCGACCTTCTCCATGGTGGGCAGCAGCTTGTCGTAGTTCTTGTCGACGGCGTAGCGCAGGATCTGGCCCAGTTCGACCGGCCAGCCGCCGGGCATCGGTGCGACGGCGCCGAAGTCGATGACGCCCATCTTGTCGCCGGGCAACAGCATGAAGTTCCCCGGATGGGCGTCGCCGTGCACCATCTCCAGCCGCTGGGGGGCGTCGTCGCAGAACTCGAAGAGCCGGGTGGCCATCAGGTCGCGCTGCTCCTGGGTGCCTTCGCGGATGATGTGCGACAGCGGAACGCCTTCGATCCACTCCTGGATGACGACCTTGGGTGCGCTGGCCACCACGTGCGGGATCACGAAGTGCGGGTCACCGTCGTAGGCCTTGGCGAAGGCGCGCTGGTTGTCGGCTTCGAGCCGGTAGTCCAGCTCCATTTCGGTGCGCTGGATCAGTTCGTCCACCACGCCCTGCACGTCGGCGCCGGGGGACAGCTGCCGGAGCACGCCGACCATGCGTTGCATGGTCTTGAGGTCGGCGCGCAGCGCCTCGTCGGCGCCGGGGTACTGGATCTTGACCGCGACCTCGCGGCCGTCGGCCCACACCGCCTTGTGGACCTGCCCGATGCTGGCCGAGGCGACCGACTTGTCGTCGAACGAGGCGAACCGGTCACGCCATTTGGTGCCCAGCTGGGCGGCCAGAACCCGGTGCACCTTGGCCGCGGGCAGCGGCGGCGCCTCGCGCTGCAGCTTGGTCAGCGCCTCCCGGTACGGCTTGCCGTACTGCTCGGGGATGGCGGCCTCCATCACCGACAGCGCCTGGCCGACCTTCATCGCGCCACCCTTGAGTTCACCGAGGACGGTGAACAGTTGCTGGGCGGCGCGGTCCATCAGCTCGGCGTTGACCTCGTCTTTCGACTTGCCGGTCAGCCGTTTACCAAAGCCCATTGCGGCGCGCCCGGCCATCCCGACCGGCAGCGTTGCCAGCTTGGCGTTGCGTGCGGCGCGCCCCCGCTTGATATCGCTCACCAGACCATCATCCACGACCGCGCTGAATTTCCACCAACCAGTTGGCAACGCATGATGTCAACACGAGCAGTCGGGGTGGCGGGTCCACCGCCGCGCGGTGACCGATCCGGCGCCGACGTCGAATTCCAGCGTGGTGTCCACGGTGGACGGCGGGGCCGCCGGGACAGTCCCGGGGGCGGCCGGGCCGGGCAGAACGCGCAGAACGTGGTGGACCTCGCGCAGCGCCAGCGCGGCGGTGCCCAGGATCGTCGCCCGGTCGGCACTGCCCACGGTGCGGCACAGTTGCGTCGCGATCGCGGGCCAGGCCGGATCACGATCGCTGCGGTGCAGATCAGCGCAGCGCAAACAGCTCGTCGTGCCGGGGATGACCAGCGGACCGACCAACCCGATGCCGTCACGCACCCGCACCGCCAGATGCGCGACCCCGGCGTCGTGCAGGTCGCGCACCACCCGCGGATCGGCCACCAGATAGTCGGTCAGCACGGCCAGGTCGGCGGCGGCCGCCGAGGCATGGGTGCGCACGGTGTGGCTGATCCGCGCCCCGGAGCAGCGCAGCGCCGAGATGACCAGATCGGTCAGCGGACCGTCGCCGTGCACCCGGACGGCCGCCGACCGGGTGGCCGGCGGGTCGGCGGGAACCGCGGCGACCAGGCCGCGGTCGATCAGATGGGTGAGCAGGCCGGTCACCACGGCGGCGTCGATGCCGGAGGTGAGCAGGTCGGGGACCGTCGCTGCGCCCTGCAGGGTGCGCAGCAGGCCGGCGAGGACGGCCGCGGACAACTGCGGTGGCGGCTGGACGATGACGGCGCGGCGGGGATCCCACCCGACCTGCACGGTGCCGTCCGGGCGGGACAACACCGGGGTGGCCGGGTTCAGCGCGTATCGCGTCACTCCTCGACGGTGTCACGCCGCGCGGTCACCGGGCCGAGTTATCCACAGGCGCGGTCAGGCATCCCGGGGCTTGTCGGGGCCGTCGGTGCCCTCGCTGTCGTCGGGGCCGCGCTGGATGTCGCGCTCGAGGTCGGAGATCGCCTCTTCGAGCTCGCTGTCGATGCCGCTGGTGTCGCCGCCGACGATGCGGTCGATGAAGCCGGCCGGTTCGTCGAGGTCCGAGGACTCCGGCAGCAGATCGGGGTGCTGCCACACCCCGTCGCGGGCATCCGGGCCGACCGCGTCGGTCAGCCGCTCCCACAGTTGGGCGGCCTCGCGCATCTTGCGGGGCCGCAGCTCGAGGCCGACCAGGGTGGCGAACGTCTGCTCGGCGGGTCCGCCGGTGGCGCGGCGCCGGCGCAGCGTCTCGCTCAGCGCCGAGGCACCCGGGATCCGGTCGCCCAGCGCCGCCGACACCACCGTCTGCACCCATCCTTCGATCAGCGCCAGCAGCGTTTCCAGCCGCTCCAGCGCCGCGGTCTGCTCCGGGGTGGCCTTCGGCTCGAAGATGCCCTGGTTGAGCAGGTTCTCCATCGCGGAGGGGTCGGACAGCGAGGCCGGGTTGAAGCCGCGGGCGAACTCCTCGATGCCGCTCATGTCGATCTTGGTGCCCTTGGCGAACGCCTCGACCGCGTTGAGCAACTGGGCCGACAGCCACGGAACGTGGGAGAACAACCGGTGATGGGCGGCCTCGCGGGCGGCCAGGAACATGACGATCTCGCTGCGCGGCTGCTCGAGTCCCTCGGCCAGCGTCTCGATCGCGTCGGGCATCAACGCGGCGACACCCTTGGGGCCCAGCGGCAGCCCGATGTCGGTGGAGGTCAACACCTCTTTGGACAGCGTGCCCAGCGCCTGGCCCAGCTGCGAGCCGAAGGCCATGCCGCCCATCTGCGACATCATCGACAGCAGCGGCCCGGCCATCGCCTTGGCCTCCTCGGGCAGCGCCTCGGCCCACACCGCCGAGAGCTGCTCGGCGACCGGATCGCACAACCGCTTCCAGGTCTGCAGGGTGTTGTCGATCCAGTCGGTGGGCGTCCACGCCACAGCGGTGCTGGTGCCGGCGGGCAGCGGGGTGGCCCCGTCCAGCCACGTCTCGGCCAGCCGGACCGCGTCGGCGATCGCGTCGGTCGTCTTCTGCGGGACAGGGGCGACGAACCCGATCGAATTGGATGCCAGCTGCCGGGCCAGGTCGTAGTTGACCGGGCCGGATGACGTGCCGGACGCCATCGCGCCGCCGGCTCCGCTGAACATCTCGCCGAGCTTGGAGAAGATCTGTCCCAGCTGCGACATGTCGAACTCGCCGGAACCGAAACCGGCCCCGAACGGATCGCCGGTCGGACCGGAGCCCGAGTCGGGATCCTTCTTGCGTTTGTCGCGCTCGGGGTCGTCCCCGGACGAAAAGCCGAAAGGCAGGTCAGCCATATCCCCAACGGTACTCACCGCCGCGCGGACTCGCGGGCCCGCGGGTCACGCTCTGAGTGAACCGCGGGCAACGGGGCAGCGCACGGGCTCGCCGGATCGGGGCGCGCCCGGGTGAACCTTTACTGTGGGCGGCGTGAACAGGCGGATTTCGACGCTGACCGTGGCGCTGGTGCCGATCGTGATCTTCGGCGTGCTGCTGTGGTTGGTGACGGTGCCCTATGTGGCGCTGGGGCCGGGCCCGACGTTCAACACGCTCGGGGAGGTCGACGGCAAGGAGGTCGTCGACATCGAGGGCACCGTGGTCCACCCCACCAGCGGGCACCTCAACATGACCACGGTGTCGCAGCGCGACCAGCTCTCGCTGCTCCAGGCCCTGGTGTTCTGGGCGTCCGGGCGTGACCAGCTGGTGCCGCGCGACCTGGTCTACCCGCCCGACCGCAGCCGCGAAGAGGTCGAGGAGGCCAACAGCCGCGACTTCCGCGAGTCGGAGGACAGCGCCGAATACGCCGCGTTGCACTATCTGAAGTACCCGATGGCGATCACCGTGGAGAGCATCGACGAGGACGGGCCGTCGAAGGGCAAGCTGCAGTCCGGTGACGCCATCGACGGGGTGAACAACACCCCGGTGGCCGACCTGGAGGAGTTCCAGGCGCTGCTGAAGGACACCCGGCCTGGCGACACCATCGTGGTGGACTACCGGCGCAAGAACGAACCGGCCGGTACCACCGAGATCACCCTCGCCGAGCATCCCGAAGGGGAGCAGGGCTTCATGGGCGTCAATGTGCTCGACGCGCCGTGGGCGCCGTTCACCGTCGACTTCAATCTGGCCAACATCGGTGGGCCGTCGGCGGGGCTGATGTTCAGCCTGGCCGTCGTCGACAAGCTGACCACCGGCGATCTGAACGGGTCGAAGTTCGTCGCCGGCACCGGCACCATCAGCGGCGACGGCGTGGTGGGCTCGATCGGCGGCATCACCCACAAGATCGTGGCCGCCGAGGAGGCCGGCGCGACGGTGTTCCTGGTCCCCGCCGAGAACTGTGATGAAGCCAGGACCGCCGAGGCTGACGGCATCGACCTGCTCAAGGTGGAGACCCTGGAGCAGGCGATAGATTCGATGCGGGTGCTTTCCGCTGGTGGCGAACCTCCACGCTGCTAGCGAACCGACGAAACGTGGATGCGTAGAGTTGGGTCCACCTGAACAACTGCTGGGAATGAACAACTGCTGGGAATGTTCGAGACTGGAGTGCTCTAGTGGGTATGCGGCCCGCGGCGAAAATGCCGAAGCTGACCCGACGAAGTCGGGTCTGGATCGCGGTCGCGGTGGCCGCCGTCTTGTTGTTGCTGATCGGGCCACGGTTCGTCGACACCTATGTCGACTGGTTGTGGTTCGGCGAGCTGGGGTATCGGTCGGTGTTCACCACCCAGGTGGTGACCCGGTTGGTCATCTTCCTGGCCGTCACGCTGGTGATCGGCGGCGTGGTGTTCGCCGCGCTGGCACTGGCCTACCGGACCCGTCCGGTGTTCGTCCCCACGGCCGGGCCCAACGACCCGGTCGCCCGGTACCGCACCGCGGTGATGTCGCGGGTGCGCCTGGTCGGCATCGGGGTGCCCGCGTTCGTCGGCGTGATGTCCGGCTTCGTGGCCCAGAGCTACTGGGACCGGGTGCAGCTGTTCCTGCACGGGGGGGAGTTCGGCGTCACCGATCCGCAGTTCGGCATCGATCTCGGCTTCTACGCGTTCGACCTGCCGTTCTACCGGCTGGTGCTGTCGTATCTGCTGGTGGCGACGTTCCTGGCGTTCATCGCGAACCTGTTGGGCCACTACCTGTTCGGCGGTATCCGGCTCTCCGGGCGCACCGGCGCGGTCAGCAAGGCGGCCCGCATTCAGCTCATCTCGCTGGTCGGCACGTTCGTGCTGCTCAAGGCGGTGGCCTACTGGCTGGACCGCTACGAACTGCTCAGCCACACCCGCGGCGGTAAGCCGTTCACCGGCGCCGGCTACACCGACATCAACGCGGTGCTGCCGGCCAAGCTGATCCTGATGGCGATCGCGGTCATCTGCGCTGTCGCCGTCTTCTCCGCGATCTTCCTGCGCGACCTGCGCATCCCGGCGATCGGGGTGGTGCTGCTGCTGCTGTCGTCGCTGGTCGTGGGGGCCGGCTGGCCGCTGGTGGTCGAGCAGATCAGTGTGCGGCCGAACGCCGCGCAGAAGGAAAGCGAATACATCGGCCGCAGCATCACCGCGACCAGGCAGGCCTACGGCCTGACCGACGAGCACGTCACCTACCGCGACTATCCCGGTGACGCGCCGGCGACGGCTCAGCAGGTGGCCGCCGACCGCGCGACGACCTCGAACATCCGGGTGCTCGACCCCAACATCGTCAGCCCGGCGTTCACCCAGTTCCAGCAGGGCAAGAACTTCTACTACTTCCCCGACCGGCTGAACATGGACCGCTACCGCGACGCCGACGGCAACCTGCGCGACTTCGTGGTGGCCGCCCGTGAGCTCAACCCGGACCGCTTGATCGACAACCAGCGCGACTGGATCAACCGGCACACCGTCTACACCCACGGCAACGGGTTCATCGCCTCCCCGGCCAACACGGTGCGCGGGGTGGCCAACGATCCCAACCAGAACGGTGGATATCCGGAGTTCCTGGCCAGCGTGGTGGGTGCCGACGGTGAGGTCATCTCGCCCGGGCCGGCTCCGCTGAGCCAGCCGCGGATCTACTTCGGTCCGGTCATCTCCGACACCTCGGCCGACTACGCCATCGTCGGTGAGAACGGTGCCCCGCGCGAGTACGACTACGAGACCAATGTCGCGACCCGCAACTACACCTACACCGGCAGCGGTGGTGTGGACATCGGCAACATGCTCACCCGCAGCCTGTTCGCCGCCAAGTACGCCGAGCGGAATTTCCTGTTCTCCAACGTGATCGGGGAGAACAGTAAGATCCTGTTCAAGCGCAACCCGGCTGACCGGGTGGAGGCGGTGGCGCCGTGGCTGACCACCGACACCGCGATGTACCCGGCGATCGTCAACGAGCGGATCGTCTGGATCATCGACGGCTACACCACGTTGGACAACTACCCGTACTCCCAGCAGATGACCCTGTCGACCGCGACGACGGACTCCAACGAGGTGGCGCTCAACCGATTGCAGCCCGACAAGCAGGTGTCCTACATCCGCAACTCGGTCAAGGCGACCGTGGACGCCTACGACGGCACCGTCACGCTGTATGCCCAGGACGAGAGCGACCCGGTGCTGCAGGCGTGGATGAAGGTGTTCCCGGGGACGGTGCAGCCCAAGAGCGACATCAGCCCCGAACTGCAGGAGCACCTGCGCTACCCCGAGGACCTGTTCAAGGTGCAGCGCGCGCTGCTGGCCAAGTACCACGTCGACGACCCGGTGACGTTCTTCTCGACCTCGGACTTCTGGGATGTGCCGCTGGATCCGAACCCGACTGCCAGCAGCTACCAGCCGCCGTACTACATCGTGGCCAAGGACCTCGCCGAGAACAACAGGCAGGCGTCGTTCCAGCTGACCAGCGCGATGAACCGGTTCCAGCGAGACTTCCTGGCGGCCTACATCAGCGCCAGTTCAGATCCCGAAACCTACGGCGCGCTCACGGTGTTGACCATTCCGGGGCAGGTCAACGGCCCGAAGCTGGCATTCAACGCGATCAGCACCGACACCACGGTGTCCCAGGAGCTCGGCCTGATCGGCCGCGACGGCCAGAACCGCATCCGCTGGGGCAACCTGCTGACGCTGCCGATGGGTGACGGCGGACTGCTGTATGTGGCGCCGGTGTACGCCTCGCCGGGCACCAGCGATGCGGCGTCGTCGTATCCGCGCCTGATCCGCGTCGCGATGATGTACAACGACAAGATCGGGTTCGGCCCGACTGTGCGTGACGCGCTGACCGACCTGTTCGGCCGCGGCGCCGACGCCACCGCGACCGGGCCGGCGCCGACGAACGCCCCGCCGGAGGGGTCGCTGCCGGAGGCCCAGCCGTCGGGTGATCGGACCGCGCAGGCCTCGCCCCCGTCGTCGAACAGTGGTCAGCAGGCGCCGCAGGCACCCGCGACCCAGGCGCCGGAGGCAGCGGTGCCGAGCGGCCCGAAGGAGTTGTCGGCGGCCAAGTCCGCGGCGCTGCAGGAGGTCAACTCGGCACTGGATGCGGTGCGCGATGCCCAGCAATCCGGTGACTTCGCGCAGTACGGCGAGGCGCTGCAACGCCTCGACGACGCGATGAACGACTACCAGTCCGCGGACTGACACTCGTCGTAACCCGGCCGCCGGCCCCGCAGGGCACGGTGGCCGGGACGGAGGTGGTGCGTTGACCGTCGGCGGGCCATTGCCCCACGGCCGGCGGAGGAGGACCATGGGAAGGGTCCGGCAGCGCCGCCGGGACGCTGCCGCCGACCATGGAGGCAGAGCATGTATGCACGCAGTTCGACCATTCACGCACGGCCCGCAGCGCTCGACGCGGGGATCAGCTACATCCACGACACGGTGTGGCCGGCGTTGTCCGGTCTGGACGGCTATGTAGGCCTGTCCCTGTTGGTGGACCGGTTGAGCGGGCGGTGCATCGCGACCACGGCCTGGCAGAGCGCGGAGGCGATGAACGCCAGTCGGCGGCCCACCCACGAGTTGCGGGAGCGCGCCGCCCAGATCCTCGGTGGCAGCCCCACCGTCGACGAGTGGGAGATCGCCGCCCTGCACCGCATCCACCACACGGGACCGGGTGCCGGTGTGCGGGTCACCTGGGCGCGCGTCGAGCCTGATTCGGCTGACCGTGCCATCGACGGTTTTCGGATGGGCACCATACCGGCGCTGGAGGAACTGGACGGATTCTGCAGCGCCAGTCTGCTGGTCGACCGCGGCTCCGGGTTCGGCGTCGCGTCGGTGACATTCGACAGTGCCGAGACGATGAAACGCAGCCGGATAGCGTCTGACGCGATAAAGGTGGCCACCACCCGCGACACCGGCGCCGAGATTCTCGACGAATGCGAGTTCGACCTGGTGCTGGCACATCTGCGGGTGCCCGAGATGGCGTAGTTCCCGAGCGATTTCGGCGTGACCGGTCGCGCATACCGCGACTGGACACGCCGAAATCGCAAGGAGTCGGGCTGAGATCTACCTCACGTTGTTGCGAGTGCAGGTGAATTCGGCCGGAGTACCGGACAAAGCCCCACGTCAGCAGGTTTCCGCACTGGCCGCGCACGTTTGAGCAGGCGATTTGGAGCGCTGCCCACGCCTTCGGTAACCTAGCGTTCACCCGACGCGGGGTGGAGCAGCTCGGTAGCTCGCTGGGCTCATAACCCAGAGGTCGCAGGTTCGAATCCTGTCCCCGCTACTAGGTAGAACGGCCCCCGGACGCAAGTCCGGGGGCCGTTCTCATGGACTCGAGCTCGCGGTTGTGACCCGAGATGAGAGCGTCGACCGGCGACGATCATGACTGCCCGTCGGATCCGGCCGCAGTGCCGCCGCCTCGGTCGGCATCGGGCGCTTCGTGGGGCATCGTTGCGGTGAGAGTGTCCAGTTCTGTAGTCAGGTTCGCGGTGGCGGCGGCTTCCCAGCGGCGACGTGCATAGCAGGTTCGATACAGCGTCTTACCTGGGGAGAGCAGCTTCTCCAGGATCTGCTTGCGTCCGGCACGGAAGACGTCGTCGGCGAGGTGGGAGTACGGCGTCGTGGCACCAGGCCGCAGTCGTACGGCGTCCAGATCGTCGGCGTAGCAGGATTATTCGTCGACCCGGTCGAGCACGTCCTGGAGGTGGGTCACGGTGTGGTAGCGGCGGTGCGGCTGCGCCCAGGACGCCAGCAGCGCCCTGCCGGTGGCAACGACCTCGGCGGTGGGGGTCGACCCGGGAGCCAGCAGCGCGTTCCAGCGCTGCAGGAGGCCGGAATGATGTGCGGAAGCGGTCCCCGGCGTCTGCGTAGACATTGAGCCGACCTAACTGTTCGCTTAGTCTGGCGAGGATACTTTTCGGCCTCGCCGATCGGGAGATGCTGTGGCAAGTCGGGATCGTGGGGTTCCGTGCGGCCGGATCCGGCGCACGATGCCGTTGGCGGGCCTGACGGCGCGAGCTGCCTGCGGGCGCGTGGTGGCCGGGTTGCAGGAGCAGGCGGGCCGCGATGGTGCCGTCGAGCGGTTTCATCACCGATCCGCTGCGCGCTATGCCGAATTGCTCGGCCGCTCGCGCGGAGTGCTGATGAAGGCCGCCCAGATCCTGTCGATGGCCGACAACGAGGACTGGGGCGGTGGGGGTTTCGGCCCCTACCTGGAAGCGCTGGGCCGGGTGCAGTCCGAGGTTCCGGTGATGGACCCGCCACTGGTGCGGCGAATCCTGGATTCCGAACTCGGCGCCGAAGCCGGAAGGTTCGTCGAGTTCGATGAGGCGCCAGTGGCTTCCGCCTCGATCGGGCAGGTGCACCGGGCGGTCTTGCGTGACGGCCGCGAGGTCGCGGTGAAGGTGCAGTATCCGGGGGTCGCCCGCGCCATCCGCGATGACCTGGCCAATGCCGAACTGCTGGTGACATTCCTGCAGATGGTGCGTGCGGCCACCGCCGTGCGCTCTGATATCCGCGCCCTGGCACGCGAGGCGGCCGCGCGCATCGCCGAAGAAATCGACTACCGGCATGAAGCCGCCACCATCAACGCCTTCGGCGAGCTGTACCGGGGTCACCCGTATTTCCGTATCCCCCAGGTGGTCTCCGAAGCATCCGCGGGTCAGGTGCTGACCATGACGTTTCTCGGCGGAGCGGACTGGACTCAGGCCCGACACGCCGACCAGGACCTGAAGAACACCTGGGCAGAGGCGATCACACGGTTCATGCACACCAACATCCGGCTGTCGAACATGATGCACGGGGATCCGCACCCGGCCAACTTCCGGTTCTTCCCCGACGGATCGGTCGGTTTTCTGGATTTCGGCTGCGTGCAGGTCTTCTCCGACGAGGAACGTTGGGTGTGGTTCCAGATGCTTCGCGCCGTCATGGAGGGACGGACCGCCGACATGCGCTCCCTGGCCGCACGTGCGGGATTCCTCGATGCGGACCCGACCATGACGGCCGAAGAGCTTCACCAGTGGGCGGGTGAGCTGATGTGCGATGCACTCGGCCCACAGCCGGTGACCTACACGCCCCAGACCCAGGCGCGGGTGCTGCGCAGCCTGTCCGCGCTACGGGACGCCGGCCATGCGATGTCGCGCGTGAGCTACCCCCGGGTGGCTGCCTTCACCGGTCGGCAGCAACTCAGCATGGTCAACATCTGCGCCACACTGAATGCCACGCTGCCGGTGCGTTCGATCGTCGACGACACCGACGGTGTCGTCGAACCGACCACCGAGATGGGGCGGCGACACCATGCGTGGGTGGCCGAGCGCGGCCTGAGGCTGCCGCAGCGGCCAGGTTAGTCCAGCCGGTGTTCCTGACCGGCCTGTGCAGATCGCCGGGATCGGCGCACGCGTGAAACGAGCAGGCCGTGGCGGGGGCTCAGCAGGTAGGTCAGGGCGAACGCCGCGCCGTTGGCCAGCACGACCATCGGACCGGATGCGGTGTCGAGGTAGTAGCTGGCGTAGAGGCCGACCAGTGCGCAGGCAGCGGCCAGGGCGGGCGCGATGATCAGCATCCGGTTGAAGCGGTCGGTGAGTAGGTAGGCGGTGGCCCCGGGGGTGATCAGGAGGGCGACGACGAGCACGACGCCGACGGCCTGCAGTGCCACCACGGCGGTGAGGGCGAGCAGGCCGAGTAGGGCGGCGCTGAGTATCCGCGGGTTGAGGCCGATGGCGTGGGCGTGGCTGGGATCGAAGGCGTAGAGGGTGAAGTCGCGGCGTTTGTAGATCAGCACCGCCATGACCAGCGCGCCGAGGGTCGCGACCTGGATCAGGTCGGAGTCTGAGACACCCAGCAGGTTGCCGAAGATGATGTGGTTCAGGTCGACCTGGCTCGGTGTCACCGAGATGAGTACCAGCCCCAGGGCGAACAGGGTGCTGAAGACGACACCGATGGCGGCGTCCTCCTTGGTGCGGCTGGTGTCGCGGACGAGTCCGATGAGTGCGACGGCGGCGATGCCGAACACGATGGCGCCCAGGGCGAATGGTGCACCGACGATGTAGGCCAGGACGACACCGGGCAGCACGGCGTGCGAAACGGCGTCCCCCATCAGCGACCAGCCGATGAGCACCAGCCAGCAGGACAGGGTGGCGCACACGATCGAGGCGATCAGGGTGGTGGCGGTGGCGCGCACCATGAACTCCAGCCGCAAGGGTTCGGCGAGGAACTCGAGGACATTCATGGCTGCTCCGGGGCGTCGCCGAAGGCGTCGAGTCCGAAGGCGCGGGCCAGGTTCTGGGGCTGCAGTACGGTGTCGGGTTCGTCGTGCAGTAACACGGTGCGCATCAGTAGGACCGCTTCGTCGGCGAGTCGGGGTAGGGCGTGCAGGTCGTGGGTCGACACCAGGATCGTGGCGCCGCGGCCGGCGAGGTCGCGCAGCAGGGCGCTGATGGTGGCTTCGCTGCGTTTGTCGACGCCGGCGAAAGGTTCGTCGAGCAGCAGCAGGTCAGCGCCCTGGGCGATGCAGCGGGCCAGGAATGCGCGTTTTCGTTGGCCGCCGGAGAGCTGGCCGATCTGGCGGTGCTGGTAGTCGAGCAGTTCGACCCGCGTCAGTGCGTCGTCGGCGGCCTCGTGGTCGGCCGCGCGGGCACGCCGGGAGGGGCCCATGTGTCCGTAGCGGCCGGTGAGCACGACATCGCGCACCGTGAGAGGGAACGCCCAGTCGATGGCCTCACTCTGCGGCATGTACCCGACGAGCCCGGCCTTGCGCGCTGCTGCGGTGCTCGAGCCGTGGATGCGTACGCTGCCGGTCTCGGGCCGTACCAGCCCCATGATCGCTTTGAACAAGGTCGATTTCCCGGAGCCGTTCATGCCGACCAACCCGCAGACCCGGCCGGAGTGCAGCGTCACGGTGGCGTCGCGCAGGGCGAGCACGGATCCGTAGTGCACGGTGACCGAATCAACCTGCAGCGCTGGGACTCTCACGAGGAGTGGTCGGCGGTCAGGGCGGTCGCGATGGTGGTGGCGTCGTGCCGGATCAGATCCAGGTAGGTCGGGACCGGCCCGTCGGCTTCGGAGAGCGAGTCCACGAACAGCACCCCGCCGAATCGGGCGCCGGAGGCTTCCACGACGCGCTGCATCGGGGCGTCGGAGACGGTGGATTCACAGAACACCGCGGGTACGTCGTTGGTCTCGACGAAGTCGATGGCCGAGGCGATCTGCTGGGGGGTGGCTTGTTGTTCGGCGTTGACCGCCCAGATGTACTTCTCGGTCAGCCCGGCATCGCGGGCCAGGTAGGAAAAGGCTCCCTCGCAGGTCACCAATGCTCGCTGGGTGGCCGGTAGCGCGTCGAGCCGCGTCACGAGCTCATCCTGGACCTGTTGGAGTTCGGCGCGGTAGGCCGCGGCGTTGTCGCGGTAGTCCTGCGCGTGCTCGGGGTCGAGTTCGGCGAAGGCCTCGGCCATGTTGTCGGCATAGACCTGCACGTTAAGCGGTGACATCCAGGCGTGCGGGTTCGGCATGCCGGCATAGGAGTCTTCGGCGATGTCGAGCGGTTGGACACCGTCGCTGACCACCACATGCGGTATGTCGAGGCCGTCGACGAACTGGGCGAACCACGCCTCGAGGTTCAGCCCGTTGTCGAGGATGAGGTCAGCGTCGGCGGCTTTCCTGATGTCGCCCGGGGTGGGTTCATAGCCGTGAATCTCGGCACCCGGCTTGGTGATCGATTCCACCGTCAGATGCTCGCCGGCGACGTTGGACGCGATGTCGGCCAGCACGGTGAACGTCGTCAGGACCATCGGCCGGTCGCCGTCGCCGGCGCCGCGGTCGGCGGAACAGCCGACCACGACTGTCGCGACCGCGGCGATCGCCAACCCGGTGGTCATCGACCACTTGCCGCCCCGTCTCACCGTGCCTCCGATATTCGACCCGCCAACCATTAAGTTTCGGCTACCCGAAATATTAGGGGGTGAAAGCTCCCGGCAGCAAGGTGCGCCGGATCGGGAGCCGCATGCCCCACGAACAGCTGTCGCCGTCAGCCAATGGCGGCACCGACGAGATGGCCGATGGCGTAGGTGATGGTGAGCGCAAGCCCGCCTCCGACGAGGTTGCGCAGCACCGCGCGTTGTTTCGGCGCCCCGCCCAGTGCCGCTGACACCGCGCCGGTGAGCACCAGCGCCGCCAGCACCGCGACCACCGTGACGGGAACCCGCCAGGTGGTCGGGGGCAGCAGGATGGCGATCAGGGGCAGCAGCGCTCCCACGGTGAAGGCCAGCGCCGAGGACAGCGCGGCCTGCCACGGGCTGGTCAGCTCGTCCGGGCTGATCCCCAGTTCGACCTCGGCGTGCGCGGCGAACGCGTCGCGCGCGGTCAGCTCCTCGGCCACGGTGCGTGCGGTCGCGCTCGTCAGGCCCTTCTCCTCGTAGAGCGCGGTCAGCTCGTCGAGTTCGGCGTCGGGATCCTCGCGCAGTTCACGACGCTCCTTGCTCAACAACGCCTTCTCGGTGTCGCGCTGGGTGCTGACCGAGACGTATTCACCCAGGGCCATCGACACGGCGCCGGCGGCCAGGCCGGCGATACCGGCGGTGAGGATCGGGCCGCGCTCGGCGGTGGCCGCCGCCACACCGACGACGATGCCCGCGATGGAGACGATGCCGTCGTTCGCGCCGAGTACGCCGGCCCGTAACCAGTTGAGTTTGGACGAAATCGAGCCGGTATGGGGCTCCGCCGGGTGTGCGGGGGTGGTCACCGCGTCACGGTAGCCAGCGTGGCGGCGTGTGGCTAGCAAGATCAGCCTTGCCATACCGGTGGCGCCGCAACGGTGGATGGGGCCGATCGAGTGCCGCAACACCGTGTTAACGGCTTCCCCGAGACATCGACCAGGCATTTCGGTTACCGTTCGGGTGTCGTCAGCGGATCGGGGACGTGTGGCCTCCGGTGTGTGCGCCCAGACCATCGTCGAACTCGGCATCAGAACATCGCTGATTCACGACACTGCAGGTCGAGCCGGGGGTCAGGGAAAGGCGATTCAGGACAGATGGCCGACGATTCCGGACATGGCGGTGCCGCCTCGGCGGCCGAGACGGACACTCAGTGGACCGGTTCCCCGGCGGCGGCCCCGCGCACCGTGGTGTTCGCGCTGTACAACAAGGTGACCCTGCAGGACGTGGCCGCGCCGCTGGAGATATTCGCGCGGGCCAACGATTTCGGGGCCAACTACGAGGTGTTGCTGGCATCGCCGACCGGGGAGTCGGTCGGCACGACCGCCTATGCCCGGCTTGATGTCGACGTCGCACTGGCCGACCTGCCGGCCCGGATCGACACCCTGCTGGTGCCCGGCGGGGTGCCGGCCGACTTCACCTTCACCCCCGGCCTGCACGACATCCCCGAGGAGCCGACACCCGACTCGGTGCCCGACGCGATGAAGATGGTGGCCGAACTCGCGCCACGGTCGCGCCGGGTCGCCTCGGTGTGCACCGGGTCCTTCGTGCTGGCGGCCCTCGGGCTGCTCGACGGCCGGCGCGCGACCACACACTGGGCGCACTGTCAGACCCTGGGGCGCACCTATCCGGACGTCATCGTGGACCCGGACTCGCTGTTCGTGCAGGACGGGCGCTACATCACCGGGGCGGGCATAACGGCGGGCATCGACCTGGCGCTGGCGCTGGTGGAAAGCGACTACGGTCCGAACGTGGCTCGGCGGGTGGCGCGTTGGATGGTGGTGTTCCTGCAGCGCCCCGGCGGCCAGGCGCAGTTCAGTGTGTGGGCCGAATCGGCCCTTCCGGTCTCCGGTGGGCTGCGCGACGTCCTTGATTCGGTGATCGCCGACCCGGGAGCCGACCATTCGACGGCATCGATGGCCGAGCGTGCCGTGGTCAGCGAGCGACATCTGGTGCGGATGTTCCGCGACCAGGTGGGTATGACGCCGGCCCGATTCGTCGAGCAGGCCCGGCTGGAGGCCGCCAAGGTCCTGCTCGCCACCAGCGACCACAGCCAGGACGCGGTCGCGCGGCGTACCGGGTTCGGCACCTCGGACACGTTGCGGCGCACGTTTCGCCGCAACCTGGGGGTGTCACCCGGCCTGTATCGAAGCCGCTTCCGCACCACCGGGATCCACCAGTAGATCGGATTCCGGTGCGCCGGCCGACAGTGCGCAGTGCGCGGTGAGGTAGTCGCGTACCCGGGCGCCCCAGCGCAGCCCGCTCCGTTGAGCGGCGGCGTGGAACGACTCCCCGGCGAGCACCAGGCCGACCGCGTTCTCCAGCCGCACCTCGTAGACATACTCGCGCAGCGACATTCCCGCCTGTGCCTTGAACAGCCTGGCCAGATGCCGTGCACTGAGACCGAGTCGGGCGGCCACGGTGTCCAGCTCGTAGTGACCTGCCGGGTCGGCGTTGACGGTCGCCATCAGTCGCTCCAGCTCGGGATGCTTGGGCCGGGGCGTACGGGCCGACACCGAGATCTGCGGATGTCCTTCCAGCCTTCGGCTGAGCACCACCATCTCTTTCGAGATCTCCTGCGCGACATCGGAACCGTGATCATCGGCGACCAGGGCCAATGCCAGGTCGATGCCGGCTGCCACCCCGGCGGAGGTCCAGATCTCCCCGTCGCGGGTGTACACCGAGTCGCGCTCGATCGTCGTCGCCGGATGGCGCGCCGCGAAGGCGTCCAGGTGCCGCCAATGGGTGGTTGCGCGGCGGCCGTCGAGCAGGCCTACCGCGCCGAGCGCGAACGAGCCGGCGCAGATCGAGGCGACGCGCCGTGAACGGGAGGCCTGCGACCGGATGAGCTGCTGCAACTGTTGGGGGACAACGTCGGTCACCAGGCTGGTGCCGCCAGGTACCAGCAGTGTGTCGACGTCGTGATCCAGCACCGAGGCCGGGAGCGCCTGCAGTGACAGACCCGACGAGCACTGGACGGTCTGCGAGTCACCGCAGGAATAGAGCGCGACCGAGTAGGCGCACCCGAGCGAGCGGGCGACGTCGAAGACCTCCAGCGGTCCGGTCACATCGAGGGTGCGAACGCCGTCGAACACCAACACCGCGATGCGCCGTGGTTGGCGGTTGTGACACATCTGGTAATGGTGGCCGTGCACCGGCGCTGATGCGCGACGATGTCCGGATTTTCGCCTGTTGTGTCCGAGTCGGACTGCCCGGTGCGGCGATGTCCGTTTCTGCATGCGGGATGTCCACGTTCGCGAGAGACCGAAAAAGACGAGTTACCAATCGGAAACACATCGGGCCCAACGTTGTCCACATGTCCGGCACAAAGCCTGTGGTCGGGCACATCGATTCTCCTCGATCAAAACAAGGTGGAACTATATGGATTCGCGATCTGCGCTGACGCTGAGCATCGGCGTCCTGGGCGGGGTGGCGGTAGCGTTCACCGCCACCGTGAT
Organism: Mycobacterium sp. ABE4_509; assembly: GCF_056160785.1. Taxonomy (NCBI): domain Bacteria; kingdom Bacillati; phylum Actinomycetota; class Actinomycetes; order Mycobacteriales; family Mycobacteriaceae; genus Mycobacterium; species Mycobacterium sp. ABE4_509. Next base: position 17,667 of record NZ_JBSWXU010000055.1, read on the forward strand.
CACCGTCCCCATCTGGGTGGTGTTCCTGGCGTGGGCGTCGTTCTTCTTCGTCGGGGGCGGCCCGGCGGGCTGGGTGCGTTCGGTGGCGTCCAATCTCGTGGGCGTCGTCATCGCGGTGGCCAGCCTGTACGCGGCCTATCTGCTCGGCGGAAGCCTCACCGCCACGGCCATCGCGGTCGGCGTCGGCAGCGCGTTGATGGTGCAGGCCTCCTGGGTGGGTCTGCTGTCGACCACCCCCGCGGTGGTGGTGGGCTTCGCCTCGACGGTGTCGACCGTCGCGGGCACCGGGGCCCTGGTTCACGAGACGAGCATCTCCCACCCCGGTCTGGTGGCGGCGTGCGCCTGCGTGCTGGGTGCGACGTTCGGGATCGTCTCGGAGTATCTGGCAAATGTGATGACAAAGAAGGCGCCGGCTGAGCGTCCTGACACGAAAGGTGCCACGGCATGAAGTTGCAGCACTATCTGGGCGGCCTGGAGGGCCTGCCCGAGCCGCTGACGCTGGAGAAGCGGGTGTTCGTCGAGGAGTGGGAAAAGCGGATCTTCGGCATCCACGTCGCGATGATGGGGCTGAGCAACCATCTGGGCTCGGCGCTTCCCGAGTACCCCATCGCCGATGTGCCCACCGCGTTCCACGACGAATGGACCTGGGCGAGCCTGCGTACCGGCGCCGAGGGGATGAATCCCTTCGACTACTTCAAGTTCCGCTACTACGAGAAGTGGCTCGGCGGGATCACCCAGTTCTTCATCGACAGCGGGTACATCTCCGAGTCCGAGCTCGCCGCCCGGCTGGGACAGGACTCGTCGCCGGAGGGCGGCGATGCGGCCATCGACGATCAGGTGATCGACTATCTGCGTCGCGGCGACAGCCCGCGCCGCGACGTCGCCCACCCCAAGTACGAGGTGGGACAGCAGGTCCGCATCGCCGACCTGCCGGCCGGCGACCACACCCGCCTGCCGGGCTATCTGCGTGACCGGGTGGGCACGGTGACGCGGATCTTCGAGGGCGACTACGGCTATTTCGTGCACACCGGTGACGGGATCGGCGACCCGATGCCGATCTACATCGTCGAATTCACCCCGGACGAGCTGTGGGGTGTGCGTGCCGAGCCGGGCGCCAACTCCCTGTACGCCGAGCTTTTCGAGGCCTATCTACTACCCGCCGAGGAGAATCAGTGACCGACCAGTTTGCCTACCCGTCCGACCGTGAGCAGGCCAGCGCCGACAAGGTCTCCGCGTTGGAGCAGCTGTTGATCGAGAAGGGCGTCATCACCAGCGCCACCGTGGACAAGGTGCTCTCCTACTTCGAATCGGAGATGACGCCGCTGAACGGCAAGAAGATCGTCGTCAAGGCGTGGAAGGATCCGGACTTCGCCGCGCGCGTCGTGGTGGACACCCCGGCCGCGATCGCCGAACTGGAGTTACCCGAGGGGATGGCCGGCGCGGAGGGCGAGCACCTGCAGGCGGTCGCCAACGGGCCGGGCGTGCACAATCTGGTGATCTGCACGCTGTGCTCGTGTTTCCCGTGGCCGGTGCTGGGGCTGCCACCGTACTGGTACAAGGACCCGGTGTTCCGGTCCCGGGCCGCGCGTGAGCCACGCACGGTGCTGGCCGAGATCGGGGTCGATCTGTCGGCCGACACCGAGATCAAGGTGTGGGATTCCAGCGGACATTCCCGATGGTTCGTCATTCCCGAACGGCCCACAGGAACTGACGATTTCACCGATGAGCAGCTGATGGACCTGGTGACCACCGAGTCCATGATGGGCGTCGCCCTGGCGGGGCAGCTGTCATGAAACTGCACAACACCTGCACCACCGACCAGGCGGCACCGCAGTTCGACCACGAGTGGCAGCGCCGCGCCTTCGGGCTGGCGCTGGCCCTGTCGGAGTTCGGGCACTACCCGTGGAGCGAGTTCCAGCAGAGTCTGATCGACACCATCGGCGCCTGGGAAAAGGCCCCCGGCGACACCCGCGGCGAATGGGAGTACTACGACCATTGGGTCGCTGCGCTGGAAACCGTTGTGCAACAACGGTCACTGCTCACCAACCCGGTGATCACCGACTCCGGTGATCATGCTCCTCGCGTCCGCAGCGGTGACCATGCCGTCGCCGGCGACCACCACGACGACCACCACTGAGACAGCCCGAAAAGAAAAGGAACCGCGATGCACATCGAACCCGGAATAGTCGAAGGGTCCAAGATCGTCCTGAGCTACCTCACCGCCGGCGGCGTCGGAGCCTACGCGATGACCGTGGCCTGGAAACACATCAAAGAACGCGGCCCGGGATCGCTGGTGTTCGGCAGCCTGGCCACGACAGCGCTGACCCTGGTGTTCTTCCAGATCCTCCCGCACTTCCCGGTCGGGGTCTCCGAGGTCCACCTGATCCTCGGGTCCACGCTGTTCTTGCTGTTCGGCGCGGCACCCGCGGCGTTCGGGCTGGCGTCCGGGCTGCTGCTGCAGGGTCTGCTCGTCGCACCCTTCGACATACCGCAGTACGGGATGAACGTCACCACGTTGTTGGTGCCGCTGTTCGCGCTGCAGTACGTGGCACACAAGACGATCGCGCCGGACACCGCCTACGTCGACCTGAAGTACCGGCAGGTGCTGGCCCTGTCGACGACGTATCAGGCCGGCATCGTGTCGTGGGTGACGTTCTGGGCGCTCTACGGTGAGGGCTTCTCGGCCGCCACCATCGCCAGCATCGCCACCTTCGGTTTCGCCTACCTGGCGGTGATCGCGCTCGAACCGCTGGCCGATCTGGCCGTGCTGGCAGGAGCCAAGGCGCTGCGGCAGGCCAGGACCGGTGCCTGGCTGGAACCGCGGTTGTTCAACCCCGCCTGACCGCACCTGTGCACCACCGACGCCGCTTCCCGGCTCAGGCCGGGGAGCGGCGTTGCCGTGCGCCAGACCGGCCGGCCTCAGTGCCGGCGCAGCGTCAGGATGGTGATGTCGTCTTCGGCGTCGTCGGTGCGGGTGGCGTCCAGGATCCAGTCGGCCGGGGTGTCACCGGGCCGCCCGAGAGTCTCGGCCAGCCGGTCGATCCCGTCATCGATCGCCTCACCGCGCCGCTCGATCAGGCCGTCGGAGTACATCACCAGACCGTGTCCGGGTTCGACGGTGAACGTGCTCAGCGGGTACCTCGCACCTCGTGCCCCGACCGGCGGAGCCAGCCGGATCGGGGCCTGTCGTGCCTGCCCGGAGTTCGTCAGATACGGCATCAGGTGCCCGGCCGAGCAGGCTTCGACGTGTCCGGTGGCCAGGTCGACACGGGCGACGACGACGGTGGCGAACGCGCCGGGCAGCATGTGCACGCTGAAATCGTTGAGCTGGGCGAGCGCCTCGGCAGGCGTGGCGCCGGCGAACAACTGTGCCCGCAGCACGCTGCGCACCTGTGCCATGGTGCCTGCGACGGTGATGCCGTGTCCGGCGACGTCACCGAGCAACATGATCAGCCGGCCGTCGGGCAGTTCGAACGCGTCGTACCAGTCGCCACCCACATCCCCGCCGGCGGCGGGCTGGTAGTGCGCCGTGAGTTCCCAGTCATCGAGTGCCGGCAGGGATTCCGGCATCAAACTGCGTTGCAGGATTTCGGCGACACGCAGCGCGCCGCGGGTCCGCCGGTACAGCGTCTCCACCAGATGGCGCCGCAACCCCGCCGCGGACTCGGTCTCGCTCAGTGCCCACGGCTCGCTGCGCAGATGAACGACCTCGCGCCACCGCTCGAAGGACTTGCGCGGGCTGAGCCGCACGCCGTCACCCTCGGCGACGGCGATCGCCTTGTTGTGCGGATCACCGCCCCAATCCACCGACCGCAGCACCTCGCGCCGGAACCAGACGAGGTACTGCCCGTCGGGCAGCTCCAGTGCCAGCGCGCCGGCGGCCACCTGCGGATCGAGGTCGACGCCGGGCAGCGCGTCGGAGAGCCGGTCGGTGCCGACGATCTCGTCGTCCACACCGTGCGCCCACGCGATGACCGCGGCCACTGCATCGGGGGGCGGAACCGTCCCCTGCGAGACCCGTTCACCCTGGATGTGGACGGCGACGCCGTCGGCGGGGACGAGGTCGAGCAGGTTGGGCGTCCCGAGCATCGCGGTGGCCAGTGATGCGTCGTCGTCGAGGGTCTTCGCGGTGAGCTCGGCGAGCACCTCCCGGGCGGCCAGCCGTCGCTGGAGCTGATCCTCCTCGAACTGGTCGACCAGCCGCAACGACAGCGTGGCGCCGAGGAACTCGGCGGCCGCGCGGGTGCCGAACGGCGGCAGATGCGGACCCGAGTAGTGGTGACAGGCGATCAGCCCCCACAGCTGGCCGTGGCGCAGCAGCGAAATCGACATCGAGGCCCGCACACCCATGTTCTGCAGGTATTCGATGTGGATCGGCGAGACGCTGCGCAGGGTGGCGTAGGTGAGGTCGGTCGGGGAGTCCGCCGGGTCGGCGCCCAGCAGCGGCGCGGGGGTGTAGTCGACGTCGGAGATCAGCCGGATCCAGTTCTTCTCGTAGAGCGCGCGGGCCTGCGCCGGGATGTCGGTGGACGGGTAGTGCAGGCCCAGGAACGAGTTGAGGTCAGCACGTTTGGCTTCGGCGACGACCTCGCCGTTGTACTCCTCGTCGTAGCGGTACACCATCACCCGGTCGAAGCCGGTGAGCTCGCGCACGGCGCGCGCGGTGGTGTCGTAGAGCTCGGCCAGGGTCGCGGCGCGGTTGAGCTCCTCGACCGAACTGCGTACCGCCTGATAGGTGTTCGGGAAGGAATACGGCCGCTGGCCGTGGGCGATCTCGAACTCGACGAGCAGGATGTCACCGGGCTCGCGATGCAGGATCGCGTCGAACTCCCGTGGCGTGCCCGCGACATCGATGACGCATTCGACGGGGTTGCGCTGCCGTAGGTCGGTGAAGTTCGCCGTGGCCTTCGCCAGGCGTTCGGCCTCCTCGACGCCGATCATCGCCGCAAGGTGCCGGCCCAACACCGCGTCCGCGGGCCGGCCCAGCAGTTCAGAGACGTTGGCGCTGACCTGACGGACTGTGAAGTCGGATTCGTCGACGACCGCGAGCACACCGCGGGGTTGGATGCTGCCCGGGATGTGGATGGGCTCGCGGGCACAGTTGTCCAGGTCGATCGGGGTGCCGACAGGCACGAGGCCGGCGTCGGGTTGCGCAGCGGGCGCCGGCGGCCGGCCACACCCGTCGTCGCTGGTCATGGGTTCGTGGTCCGCGGGTGGTAGACCGAATCTGGGACGCGGTGCGCGGTTCCGATGTTGAGATGGCAGTGAATCTTCGGACTCCCGAGGGTCGCAGGTCAACAACGAGTGCCTCCGATGTTGCCACGCGCGACGGCGCAGGCGCCCGGCCGTTCACCCGGGGGCGGAGGAAATCGCGTGCTCGGCCGGGTAGGCGTGCACCAGCGCGGTGACGAGCTTGGGTACGGCATGGGTCAGCGCGTGTTCGGCGTGGTGTGCGATGCGGTGCGCTTCGGCCAGGCTGAGGTCCGGGTCGATGTCGAGTTCGGCGTCGGCGTGCAGTTGGTGGCCGATCCAGCGCATCCGGACGCTGCGTACCGCGCGTACCCCGGGTTCGGCGGCCAGCGTGTTCTCGGCGGTGTCGATGAGGGCGGGGTCGACGCCGTCGAGCAGGCGCCGGAACACATCGCGCACCGCGGTGCGCAGCACCGCCAGGATGGCCACGGTGATGACCAGCCCGATGATCGGGTCGGCCAGCGGGAATCCCAGTGCCACCCCGCCCGCGCTGCCGAGCACCGCCAGCGAGGTGAACCCGTCGGTGCGGGCGTGCAACCCGTCGGCTACCAGGGCGGCCGAGCCGATCCGCTGACCGACCCGGATGCGGTAGAGCGCCACCCACTCGTTGCCGATGAAGCCGACCAGGCCGGCCAGGGCGACCCACCCGACATGGTCGATGTGCTGTGGGTGGATCAGCCGCTGCACGGCCTCGTATCCGGCGATGATCGCCGACGCCGTGATCACCGCGACGACGAACAGCCCGGCGAGGTCTTCGGCGCGGCCGAACCCGTAGGTGTAGCGCCGGGTCGCGGCTTTGGCGCTGAGCGCGAACGCGATCCACAACGGCACCGCGGTCAGCGCGTCGGAGAAGTTGTGGATGGTGTCGGCGGCGAGGGCCACCGAACCGGAGATGGCGACGATGACGATCTGGGCGATCGCGGTGACGCCGAGGACGACGAGGCTGATCTTGACCGCGCGGATGCCGGCTGCCGAGGATTCCAGTGCGCCGTCGACGCTGTCGGCGGCGTCGTGGGAGTGCGGCGCGAAGATCGCTTTGATCACACCGCGAAGCCCGCCCGGGTGGTGGTGGCTGTGGTCGTGGTCGTGGTCGTCGTGCGTGTGGTCGTGGTCGTGGTGGCCGGTCATCGGTTGGCCTCAGCGCTGGTGGGCAGCGGCGCGACGTCATGGCGATGGTGCGAGGGCACCCCGGGGCCGGCGTGCTCGGCATTGAACACGGCATCGGTGACCAGCTGGCGGATGTGCTCGTTCTCGAGGCTGTAGTAGATGGTGGTGCCGGCGCGCCGGGTGCTCACCAGGCGCGCCATCCGCAGCTTGGCCAGGTGCTGGGAGACCGACGGCGCCGGTTTGTCGACCCGTTCGGCGAGTTCGTTGACGGACAGTTCCGCGCCGGTGAGAGCCCACAGCACCTGGATGCGGGTCGGGTCGGCGAGCATCCGGAAGATCTCGACGATGAGGCGCAGCTGATCCTCGGCGATCGGCGCCGGATCCTGCTTACCTGCATTCATACGCAGATAATAGCCAACGAGGCGGTCGTCCCGCCAGGTGCGTGGCTTCGTCGCGCCCGCGAACGCGGCCGGCGGTGTCCCGGCCGACGTCCGAGGTGGACTAGACGATCAGCCCCTGGGCGGTGCTGGTGGCGGCGGCGAACCGCTTCTGCACGTCTTCCCAGTTGACGACGTTCCAGAACGCCTTGACGTAGTCGGCTTTGACGTTCTTGTACTGCAGGTAGTAGGCGTGCTCCCACATGTCGACCTGCAGCAGCGGGATGATGCCCAGCGGAACGTTGGCCTGCTGGTCGTAGAGCTGGAAGGTCAGCAGCCGCTGGCCCAGGGTGTCGTAGCCGAGGACGGCCCACCCCGAGCCCTGCAGGCCGTTGGCGGCCGCGGTGAACTGCGCGCGGAACCTGTCGAACGACCCGAACTGGTCGTCGATGGCCGCGGCGAGCTCGCCGGTGGGCTTGTCGCCGCCGTTGGGGGACAGGTTCTTCCACCAGATCGTGTGGTTGACGTGACCGCCGAGGTGGAATGCCAGGTTCTTCTCGTTGAGGAAGATCGTCGCGTGATCGCCGTCGGCTCGGGCCTCCTCGAGTTTGGCGATGGCGTCGTTGAGTCCCTTGACGTAGGTCGCGTGGTGCTTGCCGTGGTGGATCTCGTTGATCTGCCCCGAGATGTGGGGTTCGAGTGCGCCGTAGTCGTAGTCCAGGTCGGGCAGGGTGTACTCGGCCATCAGGTTCCTCTCGGCTGTGCGGTGCCACTTGGTGGCGGATGTCGCGGTGTCCGGAATCCAACCTAGGGCCGCCGGGATATATCTGTCTATCTTCACACGTGTTCAGTTGGTACGATAAATGATAGCGCGAGTCGAGCGCTTCCTGTCAGCTACCGAGATTGGTCGAGCGCCCATGGCCGACGACGAGAAGACCCGGTGGGCAATCGATGTCATGACCGCCTGGATCGACGAACACGACGACGACCTGCTGCACGCGCGGATCGACAGCTACCTGCACGAGGCGGGCGGTGCCGCGGGGTTGGCCACCGGCTTGGTGAACCTGTCCGGGCTGCTGCTGATGGGCATGGAGGTCGCCCTGGGCAAGAGCAGCCAGGAGATTCTGCAGACGATCGCGGTGACGGTGTCGCAGCGCGGCGGACCGCCGCAATGACACCCGCCGGCGGTCAGGCCGAACCGGCCCGCCGCCAGGCCTTCCCGCCGAGCAGCCGCAGCCCGTTGAGCGCCACGAGGATTGTGGAGCCCTCATGGCCGGCCACCCCGAGCGGAAGGGGCAGATGGCCGACGAGATCCCAGGTGACCAGGATGACGATGGCCGTCGCGGCGATGGCGAGATTGGCGGCGACGACGCGCCGGGTGCGCCGGGCCAGTGCCATCACGGTCGCGATGGTGGCCAGATCGTCGCGCACGGTGACCGCATCGGCGGTGTCGAGTGTCAGGTCGGCACCGGAGCGGCCCATCGCGACCGAGGTGTGCGCCGCTGCCATCGCCGGTGCGTCGTTGATGCCGTCGCCGACCACCAGGACGTTGTGTCCGCTGCGCTGCAGCCTGGTGACCGCGTCGACCTTCTGGTCGGGCAGCAGCCCGGCGCGTACATCCCGGATGCCCACCCGGTCGGCCAGATCTGCTGCCGCGCAGGCATTGTCGCCGGTGATCAGCACCGGTTCGGCTGCGGTGAGGGCGGTGAGTGCGCCCACCGCGCCCGCCGCCTCGGGGCGCAGGCGATCGCGCAGCTCGAGCACGCCGACGGGCTGCCCGTCGGCGACAACGACAACGGCTGTGGCACCGGAATTCTCGCTGCGCGTCGCGGCGTCCGGGGCGCGGTCACCCAGCCCGGCCGGGCTGAGCACCTCGACGACGCGGCCCGCGACGTCCGCGCGAACCCCACGCCCGGGCAGGGCCCGGAACTCATGGACGGGTGTGATCTCCGTGCCACGGGCACGCGCGGCGGCCACCACCGCGCGGCCCACCGGGTGCTCGCTGCCGCTCTCCGCTGATGCGGCCAGGCCGAGCACATCGTTCTCGGTGAGGTTCTCGGTGAGATTCCCGGTGAGGACGGCGATTCCGGTCAGCTCCGGGTTGCCGGTGGTCAGCGTTCCCGTCTTGTCCAGCGCGACGAGGTCGGCGGTGGCGAGGCGTTCCAGGGCCAGGGCAGACTTGATCAGCACGCCGTGCCGGCCGGCGTTGGCGATGGCCGAGAGCATCGGCGGCATGGTGGACAGCACCACCGCACACGGCGATGCCACGATCATGAACGTCATCGCCCGCAGCAGGGTGGACTGCAGGTCCGCGCCGGCCAGCAGCGGCACGGTGAACAACGCGATGGTGGCAGCGACCACCACCACCGAATAGCGCTGCTCGATCTTCTCGATGAACAACTGGGTCTTGGCCTTGGTGGCCGACGCTTCGGCCACCATCGCCACGATCCGTGCGACGACGGTGTCGGACGGATCGCGGGTGACCCGGATGCGCAGGGAGCCCGAGCCGTTGAGCGTTCCGGCGTAGACGTCGTCGCCGGTTGTCTTGGCGGCGGGAAGCGGTTCGCCGGTGATGGTCGACTGGTCGACCTCGGAGGTGCCGTCGACGACGACACCGTCGGTCGAGACCCGCTCGCCGGGCCGGACCAGAACCTCGTCACCTACCCGCAGTTGTCGTGCCGGGACGGTGTGTTCGGCTCCGGCGCCGTCGACGATGACCGCTTCCTGCGGGGACAGGTCCAGCAGGCCGTTGACCGAATCCCGGGTGCGTCTGGTCGCCACCTCCTCCAGGGCGCCGGAGGTCGCGAAGATGACGATCAGCAGCGCGCCGTCGAACACCTGCCCGATCGCTGCCGCCCCGATCGCGGCGAGCACCATCAACAGGTCGACGTCGAGCGTCCTGTCCCGCAGGGCCAGGACGCCGTCGCGGGCCGGCGCCCAGCCGCCCGCGGCGTAGCACGCCAGATACAGCGCCCAGGAAAGCCACTGGGGAGCGGTGAGCAGCTGCGCGGCAACGCCGGCGGTGAACAGCGTCAGGGCCAGCGCGGCCCAGCGCACCGCGGGTACCGCCCACAGCGTTGCCGTGGTGCGCCGCCGGACGGCGGTGCGCCGGGCTGCCGGGGGAACCGCTACCGAGCCGACGGGGTGGATATTCACATACATCTCTATACATATATAAGTGTAGAGGTGTCAATATAACCTGTGGATACATGGTTCAATGGGAGGCATGGGACATGGGGTCGAGGGCCGCGCGACTCCCGCGGCCACCCTCGACGCGGCCTCGGCGCTGACGGTGGCCGAGACGCTACAGGCGCTCGCCTCGCCCAAGCGGCTGCTGATCCTGACCCGGCTGCGCCAGGCGCCCTGCACCGTCACCGAGCTGTCGGCCGACGTCGGCATGGAGCAGCCCGCCGTCTCCCACCAACTGCGGCTGCTGCGCGCGCTCGGGCTGGTCGCCGGTGACCGCACCGGACGCAACATCGTCTACCGGCTCTACGACAACCACGTCGCCCAGTTGCTCGACGAGGCGGTCTACCACATTGAGCATCTGCGCCTCGGCGCGCGCGACACCACCGCGTGACGCGCACCCGGATAGAAAGTATCCGGGCGGTGCACGGAACTATTCCCCGCCGATGCGCGACCATGAGTATGTGAACTGCGAGGTGGCCCGGGAGGCGCTGTCGGCCCGCATCGACGGTGAGCGCGAACCCGTGCCCGCCGCCCGCGTCGACGAGCACCTCGCCGGTTGTGCGGAGTGCCGCGCCTGGCACAGCCAGATGAGCGGGCAGGCCGACATGCTGCGCCGGCTGGCCCGCCAGCCCCCGGTGGCGGCCGTGGACGACAGGCCGCAGCGCCGACAGGTGGGCTCGGTCGGCGCGCTCAGCGGGAAGAGATGGGCGCTTCTGGCCGTCGGGCTCACCCAGTGCGCCCTCGGGGCGGCCCAGGCGTTCGGGCTCGGGCTCGGGCTGCAGCACGGCCCCGACATGGGCGGCGGTCACCTGTTCAACGAATCCACCGCCTGGTCACTGGCCCTCGGTCTGGTGATGGTCGCGGCGGTGATCCGCCCCGCGCTCGCCGCGGGCCTGGCGGGTGTGCTCTCGGCGTTCGTGATCGTCCTCGCCGCCTACGTCATCGCCGACGGACTGTCCGCAGCCGTCACCCCCGCACGGGTGCTCAGCCACCTTCCGGTGCTGCTCGGCGCCGTGCTGGCGGCGCTGGACTGGCGCGACACCGCGGCGGCGCCGCCACCACCGCGCCAGGGTGAGCAGGACGGAGACAGCACGGACATCACGCTGCCGCGCCACGCCTCGCGCGGCCGCCGGCGCGGGCATCTGTGGCCCACCGACGACTCGGCGGCCTGAGCCCGGTCAGAGCATCACGCCGAACATGATGGCCATCCCGGCAGCCATCGTCACCTGCCCGGCGACACCGAAGAACCGGACCGCCGGCGTCTCGGGCTCGGCGCGGCGCCTGACGAAGTACACGTAGAGCCACACGACCGCCGCCACGGCGAACCCGACGGTGCACAGCCAGTTCAACCCGGTGACGAACGGGGGCGTCACGTCGCCGGGTGCCGCGTCGGCCATGTCCGCCATCTCGGCGCTGGGCATGCTGTGCCCGCCAGGGTGGTGCCCCCCGTGACCCCCACCGCTGGTTCCGTCGGCGGGCGCGGGCAGCAGCGCGCCGCTCATCACCGCGTACATCCACGCCATGGCCAGCATCATCGCCGCGTGATAGGCGTTGGCGACCCGATGTCCGGCCTGGGCGAAGGTCACCACGACGAACCACACCGCGGCGAGCCCGAAGAACACCATCGGGCCGGTGGTGGGCAGGGCGGCCCCCTGCGGCCAGGCCATGATCACCATCGCGACGGCCATGATGATGTGCAGAGCGCCGCTGACGACATAGGTGGGCGAGCGCCGATTCGCGGCGCTCGCGGCGGCGAACAGGACGGCGGTGACGACGAAGAGCGCGGTGACGAACCAGCGCAGCAGCAGGTCCTCGATCATCGGCTGGGGTCCGGACGACGGCTCATTGCGGCAGCGTTCACTCGGTCGGCTTTCATTCGGGGGCGAGGGCTCGTATGCAATGGTCGGACCGGATCCGGTGAAAGTTCCACCGGCGCGACATCGTCTACGACTACCGGTCGTAGACTGGCTGGACCACGTGGTGTTCGGTGGGAAGGTTCGCAGGCGACAGTGACGACGATTCAGGCGAGGAAGCCGGCGTCAGCTTGGCACAGGCTGGCGCCGATCGTGCTGTTCGCCGCCGTGGCAGCCGGCCTGATCTGGTACTGCTGGGGCAGCCGCGCCCAGGTCTACGCCGCGACGGGGGACTCGTTTCCCGGAACCGCGACCGCGGTCGCCGAGCCGCTCGGATATTTCCTCGCCACCCTGGCCGGCGTGCTGACCGTCGGCGGGTTGGTCTACGTCGTCATCACCGCGCGCCCCGACCAGCGCGGCGTCATCGACGAACGCTCGTTTCTGGTGCACGTCGTCACCGAGCGGGCCGCGGCGCTGTGGGCGCTCCTCGCGGTGGCGATGATCGTCGTGCAGGCCGCCAGCGACGCCGGGGCGCCGATATTCCAGGTGGTCAAAGGTCCCTTCCTGATCGACGCGGTGCTCGCCTCGGAGGTCGCGCGGGCCTGGATCGCGGTGGCCGTCGCGGCCACCGTGGTCGCGGTGACGGTCCGGCTCTCGGTGCGCTGGACCGCGCACGCCGTCCTGCTCATCCCGGCCGTGATCGGCGTCATCGCGGTCCCGGTCAACGGCAACGCCGCGCAGGGCCCCGACCACGACTACGCCACCAGCGCCGCGATCGTGTTCGCGGTCGCGCTGGCGGTGCTGCTCGGGCTGCGCCTGGCCGCAGCGCTGGCGCTGCCCGGCGAGCCGGTGCCGCAGCGGGTGCTGG